>CAZFXK010000064.1:0-15124 GCA_964522975.1 uncultured Bacteroides sp.
GGAACGGAAGGGCAAAAACTCGCTACGCTCAAACAGTTTGCCCTTCTTCTCGTTCCCTACTTCCTCACTCTTTTACGGCTTTTCCAAGAGAGCACCGTTAGATAAGGTATTCTTTAGTTTGTTTGATTTTTAAAATAAAGCAAGATTATGCCGTGCAAGCAAAAAGGTCATTTCCGGAGAGGCGAATAAGAAAAAGAGAGCAATAGGCGTTAAAAAGCGTGAACTGTCCGAGCGCAGCGAGTTTTCACGCTTTAGCCTGTTGTTCACTTTTTCCGCCTCGTAGGAACAGACTTGATCTTTTTCGGTTCCTTTTTCTATCAAGAGAAAAAGGAATAAAACAAAAGAATCAAGCTTAAAAAAGGAATAAAAACAAAAATTCTCTTTTTCAGAAAATTTCTCTTGTAAAAAAGAGAAAAAATCGGTCCGGGTTATAACAACCCTCGGCCTGGGATCGAAGACCTGTCTCTCCCAGACCGACAGCCCTTGGGACTGGGACCCACCATTTCCCTCCCGGTAAACCACAAAAACGAACCTACGGCTGAAAAAGAAAAATAGTTAGGAGCGAATTGAAAATAGCACTATTTTTGCAACAGATAGCCTTATATATAGACGAATAAATAGTATCTTTACCACCTCACAGACTATAATATTGGACTTAACAATGAATTCTTCAGATTTTACCACCATAATCACCAAGACGGTTGATGAACTGTCTAAAGATGAGTCGTATCAAAACCTGTTCCATCAGCACATAGACGGAGAGCCATTGCCCTCCTCCAAAGTACTGTTTAATGTCATTGAATTGTTACGTTCCATTCTTTTTCCCGGTTATTACGGTAACTCAACCGTCAACAGCAGAACCCTAAAATATCACATCGGAACAAACGTAGAACAAATATTTGATTTGTTAAGCGATCAGATTCTGGCCGGATTATGCTTCGGGAAAAAAGAAGATTGCTTTCAATCTTTTGAAGGCAAAAGACGGTATGCCGCCTCACTGGCCGCAAAATTCATCACCACCCTTCCTGCCATGCGACAGACCTTGTCTACCGACGTACAAGCAGCCTATAACGGCGACCCGGCAGCCAAAAGCATTGGCGAGGTCATTTTTTGCTATCCCGCCATTAAGGCCATCAGCAACTACCGCATTGCACACGAATTGATGCGATTGGATATTCCCCTTATTCCACGAATCATCACCGAGATGGCACACAGCGAAACCGGAATAGACATCCATCCCGGAGCTCAGATAGGGCATCATTTCACCATAGACCATGGAACGGGAGTGGTCATTGGAGAGACCTGCATCATTGGCAACCACGTAAAACTCTATCAGGGAGTAACGTTAGGCGCCAAGAGCTTTCCGCTGGATGAAAAAGGGCAACCCATCAAAGGCATCCCGAGACACCCCATTTTAGAAGATCACGTCATAATTTACTCCAATGCCACCATTTTAGGGCGAATCACCATAGGGCAAGGAGCCGTTGTGGGGGGAAACATCTGGGTAACCGAGAATGTAGAACCGGGCCAACGCATCGCCCAAAACAGATAAAGAAGAATAAAAACACCTATCACTAAAAAACAATGAATAAATCCTTTCCAATGATTGCTAAAACTTTTCAAGGATTAGAAGAGGTTTTAGCCAACGAACTGACTCAACTGGGAGCCTTAGAGGTTAAACCCGGACGGCGTATGGTTTCGTTTTCCGGAGATAAGAAGATGCTCTACCAAGCCAACTTCAACCTGCGAACAGCCACTCGCATTCTGGTACCCATCCACGAGTTTACCGCAGAGCACGCCGATGAGGTATATGAGGCAGTTAAATCGTTGGAATGGAGTAACTACCTGGATGAAAAAAAGACCTTTGCCATTGATTCCGTGGTTTTTAGTGATAAATTCAGACACTCAAAATTTGTGGCTTACCGTGTAAAAGATGCCATTGTGGACCATTTTATAGAGCAAGGGAAAAAAAGGCCCTCAGTGCGACTGAATAATCCGGATTTATACCTCAATATTCATATTGCAAACACCACCTGCACCCTCTCCTTAGACTCCTCCGGAGAATCGCTTCATCGCAGGGGATACCGCCAAGAGGCAACGGCAGCTCCGCTGAATGAGGTGTTGGCCGCAGGCATCATTCTACTTACCGGATGGAAAGGCGAATGCGACCTGATTGACCCGATGTGCGGATCGGGTACCATTCCCATTGAAGCGGCATTGATTGCCCGAAACATAGCCCCCGGCATATTCAGAAAGCAATATGCATTTGAGAAATGGGGCGATTTTGATCAAGACCTATTTGACTCCGTCTATAACGACGACAGTCAGGAACGGGAATTTAACCATACCATCTATGCTTACGACATCGACCCAAAGGCCATTGCAATTGCCATTCAAAATGCCAAGATGGCCGGAGCCACCAAACACATTGAGTTCAAGGTACAATCGTTTCAACACTTTGAACAACCCAAAGAGAAAGCCATACTGATTACAAACCCTCCCTATGGAGAACGAATTACGTCCAACGATTTAGCCGGCCTCTATACCATGATTGGAGAACGACTAAAGCACGCCTTTCTGGGAGGTGATGCCTGGATCTTATCCTATAAGGAAGAATCGTTTAATAGCATTGGGTTAAAGCCCAGTGGACGCATTAAGTTATTTAACGGCCCTTTAGCGTGTGAGCTTAGAAAATATGAAATCTTTGACGGAACCTATAAAACCTTTCGGAAAGAGGGAAATGAGAGAAATCCGTATAGAAAGAGAAGCAGAGAGTACCCCAACACAGACAGAAAAAGAAAGGCACAACCAACTAAAAAACACTATTATAGTTCAAAAAAAGGCAAAAGAGGTAAAAATGAAAATTAAAAAACCGTTCATCTTCATTTTTTTATTCATCGCGAGCAGTTTATCGCTCTCCACAGCCCAAGAGGTGGAGCATTTAACGTTAGACCACCTCATTCCGGGAGGAAACAACTATCTTGCAATAGAAGATCGGCATAACATAAGCTGGTGGGGAGATGCCTATGTAATCCCCGGTTTGGACACCTTGAACATCCATAATGCACAAACGGGGAAAAAAGAGTTTTTCCTAACGCGCGACTCCCTAAACAAATTCTTACCGCAAGAAGATCAAGTGCTGAGCCTCTACTTCACCTCCCTGCCTTGGAGTGATAAAAAACACCTTTTGATTGAGAAGAAAAACAACCTTCTCATTTTTGATTGGGAGAATAAAAAGCTGATAAAAAAGATTGAGCCACAAGCTCAGGCCAAAAACATAGACTTCCACCCAAAGAGCCAAAACATAGCCTACACCCTACACCACAATCTGTACGTCAACCATAAAAGAGTGACTATGGAACCCCAAGGGATAGTATGCGGACAGAGTGTACATCAACAAGAGTTTGGCATCCATAAAGGTACATTCTGGAGTTCGGAAGGAAATTACCTGGCCTATTATAAAATGGACGAACGAATGGTTACCTCCTATCCGTTAGTAGATGTAACCGCCCGTACCGCCACTTTAAACGACTTTCGTTACCCCATGGCAGGAATGAAAAGCCATAAAGTGGAAGTGGGGATATATAATGTAAAAGAAGATGCTTACCTCTACTTAAATACCGGCGATGCCACCAATAGGTATTTTACCAATATCAGCTGGAGTCCGGACGAAAAAAGCCTTTACCTGATTGAGCTTAACCGGGAGCAGAACGTGGCTAAACTATGCCAATATGAGGTAGCCTCCGGAGAGTTAATCAACGTATTAGTGGAGGAATCGCACCCTAAATATGTAGAACCTCAACACCCCCTTGTTTTCTTGCCCTGGAACCCGGAACTCTTTATTTACCAAAGTCAAAAAGACGGTTTTAACCACCTCTATCTATACAACACCCAAGGGGAACTAATAAAACAGCTGACACAAGAAGACTGGCTGGTAACGGAACTGGTGGGTTTCAATACGAAGCAGAAAGAAATCATCTATACCTCTACTGAGAAATCTCCCTTGGAATCGCACCTGTTTTCCATTAACGAGGAAGGCAAAAAAAGAATTTTAAACGATGTGGAAGGGGTTCACCAAGGCCTTCTCAGCGAGTCCGGGGAATTCATCATAGACCGGTATAGCAATCCGGATACCCCTCGTAAAATGGAATGCTTATCGACTACCGGGAAAAAACAAACACACCTCATACTCAATGCGCCCAATCCTTTAGAAGGATTTAAGCAACCTCTGATTGAGGTAGATACCCTGTTGGCTGCCGATAATGCCACTCCTCTTTATTACAGATGGGTAAAACCTGCGGACTTCGACCCCAACAAAAAATATCCGGTCATCATCTATGTTTATGGCGGGCCTCACGCCCAATTAATAACCAAAAGCTGGCAATGGGGCACCCGGGGCTGGGACATCCATATGGCCAATAAAGGATACCTTGTTTTCTCTCTGGACAACCGGGGAAGTGCAAACCGGGGATTGAAGTTTGAAAATATTACACACAGGCAATTGGGTGTTTTGGAAACCAAAGACCAGATGAAAGGGGTGGAATGGTTAAAAAAACAGCCCTTTGTGGATGCCGAAAGAATAGGGGTACACGGATGGAGTTATGGCGGGCATATGACCCTCTCTCTGCTTCTTCGTCACCCGGATGCCTTTAAAGTCGGCGTAGCAGGTGGACCGGTGGTAGACTGGAAATATTACGAAATTATGTATGGGGAACGTTATATGGGTACGCCTCAGCATAATCCGCAAGGATATCAAAAAACAGATATGAAAGCATTGGCAGGGAACTTGAAAGCCCGCCTATTGTTAATACACGGCGGAATGGATAACATCTGTGTGCCACAACACACCTACTCCTTCCTTAATGCTTGCATTAAAGCCGGAACTTTTCCCGACCTGTTTATCTACCCCAACCATAAACACAATGTTACCGGTAAGGACAGGGTACATTTACACGCGTTAATTACACGCTATTTTGAAAACAATTTATAAATTTATACTTGGATTAAATTAAAATAATTATGAGACTTTTACTTTTAGGGGCGGGCGGAAGAGAGCACGCATTGGCATGGAAAATGGCACAAAGTCCTCTATTGGAAAAACTATTCATTGCACCGGGTAATCCGGGAACGGCTTCTGTTGGAGAGAACGTAAGCCTCCCCATTACAGATTTTGAAGCCATAAAAAACTGGAGTCTGGAAAATGAGATAGATATGGTTGTCGTTGGCCCTGAAGACCCTTTAGTGAAAGGGGTCTATGATGCCTTTCAACAAGATGCAAAAACCCGCCACATTGCAGTTATAGGGCCCTCAAAAGAGGCAGCCCAACTGGAAGGAAGCAAGCAATTTGCCAAAGCGTTTATGCAACGCCACAACATACCTACAGCCGGCTATAAAAGTATAACAAAAGAAAATTTGGAAGAGGGACTTTCTTTCCTGGAAACCCTAAAGGCTCCCTATGTATTAAAAGCCGACGGACTATGTGCCGGCAAAGGGGTACTTATAGTGCCTACCCTTGAAGAGGCAAAAAAAGAGTTGAAAGCAATGCTCTCCGGACGTTTTGGTGAAGCCGGCGAAACGGTGGTCATAGAAGAATTTCTGTCGGGCACAGAATGTTCTGTCTTTGTTCTAACTGATGGCACCCACTACAAGGTGCTTCCGGTAGCCAAAGATTACAAACGGATTGGCGAAGGAGACACCGGATTGAACACCGGAGGAATGGGAAGCATTACACCGGTTCCTTTTGCCGATGAAACCTATATGAAGAAAGTTTGTGAACGAATAGTAGAACCTACCATAAACGGACTTAAAGAAGAGAACTTAACCTATAAAGGGTTTATTTTTCTGGGCCTAATTGGAGAACAAGATCCCTATGTCATAGAGTATAATGTGCGTATGGGGGATCCGGAGACAGAGAGTGTAATGCTCCGGGTGGAAAGCGACCTACTTGACTTACTGCAAGGTGTAGCCGAAGAAGACTTAGAGAAGAGAACACTAAAAATAGATGAGCGATCGGCAGCTTGTGTAGTTATGGTAAGCGGTGGATATCCGGAAAAATTCGAGAAAGGATTTACCATAAAGGGATTGGAGAAAGTTAAAAATCATCCCAACAGTCTGATTTTCCACTCCGGAACCAAACAAACGGGAGAAAACATCATAACCCAAGGAGGAAGGGTATTGGCCATCTCCTCTTATGGAAAAAACAAAGAAGAGGCTCTTGAGAACAGCTATGAGTTAGCCAAAGAAATTGAATATGAAAACAAATATTACCGTACCGACATCGGTTTTGACTTATAAAAGTAAAGCGTAGAAATGGTGAGGGGAAATCCATTACAAAAAAGAAAGAAGTTGGGACGCTCTATTTTTAGCCTCTCCCTATTTGCCTTTGTGCTATTTTGGTTCATTTCGCTCTTTTTTGTTACCCCTCCCCTTCCAACCAGCTCTTTTCTCCCTGATTTCTTTCATACATTCACTCCGGCTGCCTCCAAGGTGTTAGCCTTAGTGGTTTATTTAATGATTGGGTACCTGCTCATTCCTTTGAATAACCATTTTGGTTTAATCCAGATCAAAGCCTCTTTGCAGACTTCGGTTTTTTTCTTTTTTGTGGCCGCTTGTCCCTATCTACACCAAGCTCAGGTGGGTATGATAACCCCTTTGCTCCTTCTGGGAATTTTCCACTCTTTATTCAACAGCTATCAGCTGAAACAGGTGTCGAACCGGAATATTTTTCGCTGCTTTCTCTATTTGGGGATTTTCAGCCTTGCTCTTCCACAGCTGCTTTTCTTCAGCCCCATTCTTCTACTGACTGCAACGATGCTCCAAGCTTTGACCCTACGCGGTTTTTTTGCTTCCTTATTAGGATATGTCACTCCCTATTGGTTTCTCTTTGCGTATGCCTATTTTACCCAGCAAATGGACTTCTTTAATGCATTCATTAAAGAGATCACACACGGGTACGGGCACTATACGCTAATGGATCTACCCTCCGGGGTTTTACTTATGCTAGGCTTCTTGTTTCTTCTGTTTTTAATCAGTAGCATCCATTTCATTATCCACAGGCACCGGAATAAGCTGAAAATCAGAATGTTCTTAACTGCCATTCTATTCATCACGTTCTTCTTTTTTGTTTTTATTGCCGTTCAACCCATTCATATTGGAATGCTACTTCCTTCCATACTGGTGGGTAACAGCATTTTAATGGCACACTTCATTGCCTTAACCAAAGGAAGATGGGCCAATGGCTTCTTGATTCTTGCTACTGTATGTTTGTTTGTGATTTATGTTTATAGCTTATGGATGCAGTCACAGTCTTTTTAACCGATTGGGGCTATTGGGGAATGTTCATTGCTGCTGCCTTGGCCGGTTCTGTTTTTCCATTCAGTTCTGAAGCCATACTGATTGGCTTGTTACACCCGTCCTTAGGATTGAATACCGTAATATGCATAATTGTTGCCACCATAGGAAATACATTAGGAGGCATGACTTGTTACTATATTGGTACGACAGGAAAGATGGAGTGGATTCAAAAAATTGCAAAAGTGTCGGAAGCACGACTCAGGCAGATGAGGGCTTATCTTAACAAACGAAGCGGATTCATTGCCTTTTTTACTTTTCTTCCCGGCATAGGTACGCTCATTGCCATTACTTTAGGTTTTATAAGAAGCCATATGGGCATCGTCGGCTCAAGTATGTTTCTGGGCAAGCTATCGAGATACATTGTGGTAGCCATGGCCGCTAAAGGATTATTTTCTTATTTTATATAGCAATAATGAACAAGGACAGACGCATTAAACAGACAGAAGATGGGAGCTATACCTTCTTTATTCCTTCAATGGAGGAGCATTACCACTCCACCAAAGGAGCATATACAGAATCTCAACACATTTACATCGAGAACGGGTTTAACACCTTTAACCAACAGACTTTAAGTGTTTTAGAGATAGGGTTCGGTACCGGATTAAATACATTCTTAACGGCTCTGGAAGCTGAGAAAAGAGGCCTGAAAACAGACTACACAACACTTGAAAGATACCCTCTACTGTGGGATGAAGTAGAGTTATTGCACCAAAGCGCCCATAGGTTATTCCGCGAAATTCACATTTGCCCTTGGGAGGTTCCCTGCACTCTATCTCCCTGCTTTACGCTGCATAAGATGCAATGTAACTATCCCGATGCCGTGTTTAAGTTACCCCCGGAACATTACGATTTAGTTTACTTCGATGCCTTTGCTCCGGAAAAGCAACCGGAAATGTGGCAAGAAGAACTTTTTCAACAGCTATATGTTATAATGAAGCCTCACGGAAAGCTCACTACTTACTGTGTAAAAGGAGAAATCAGACGAATGTTGGAACGATGCCGATTCAAAACAAAAAGACTTCCCGGCCCTCCTCAAGGGAAAAAACAGATATTAAATGCTCTAAAATAATGAAAGTAAAATAATGAAACATACCTTATTCCTTTTAATCATAGGTACATTGATACTCACCTCTTGTAAAGAAAAACAGACAGAGGAGAGACCCCAACTAATGGTTACCATTGAACCGATACGCTATTTTACCGAGGCCATTACAGGCAATCAATATAAAGTAAACAGCATGGTACCTCAAGGAGTCAGTCCTGAAACCTATGACCCGACTCCGCAACAACTATTGGAACTCTCTAACAGTAAAGCGCTGTTTTATACAGGATATCTTGGGTTTGAACAGGCTTGGATGAAAAGGCTACAGGAGAATGCCCCCAACACCCGTTTCTTTAATCTTTCCGACCGGATTCAACTGATGCAGGAAACAACGGCTCATCACGGACATACCCACCCGGGAGGCATTGAACCCCATATTTGGAATTCACCCCAGAATGCACTGGTCCTGATAGAAAACATTTGTAGGGCTTTATGCGACTTAGACTCCACAAACGCTACTTCCTATCGGGCAAATCTTGAAATGGAAAGAGAGAAGATAGAAGAAACCGATAGACAAATCAAGGAGATTCTGAGCGGCCCCACCCGTTCCAAGGCTTTTATGATTTATCATCCCACACTTTCTTATTTTGCCAAAGAATATAACTTAACTCAGCTAAGCATAGAGAATGAGGGAAAAGAACCTTCTCCACGTCATTTGAAAAACCTGATTGAAACGGCCAAGGAGATGGGAGTTAAAGTGATTTTCATTCAACCGGAGTTTGATAAGAGAAATGCAACCCTCATAGCCAAAGAGATAGGGGCCAAGCTGATTCCCATCAATCCTCTTTCGTACGATTGGCACCAAGAATTAATTCGCATTGCACAGGCACTTAATCCGTCTTTGAAATGAAATCAACAAATAAAAAAGAAAAACAACCCTTGGTTGCCATTCGCAATCTCTCGGCCTACTACGATAAGAAAAGAGTGATAGAAAAGGCTGATTTAACGATACACAACAATGATTTCTTAGGAATCATTGGCCCAAACGGAGGGGGCAAAACCACCTTCATTCGTTGTATATTAGGCCTTCACACGGAATATGAGGGAACCATCCAATTCTACAAAGAGGGCAAGGAATCAACGGGGTTAACGCTGGGTTATCTGCCACAGCATCACAACCTGGATAAGAAATTCCCCATAACCGTTTTTCAGGTGATTGCTTCAGGCCTCAACAGTAAAATATCGCTTACAGGAAGACTACAACCCCATCATAAAGAACGTATAGAAGAAATCATACACGATGTAGGCTTGGAAAACTACAAAAGTCAATCCATAGGAAGATTAAGTGGAGGACAGATACAACGTGCATTGTTAGGAAGGGCTCTGGTTTCCAATCCGGACCTATTAATATTAGATGAGCCCAGCACCTACATAGACAGTGAGTTTGAGACCAGACTTTACGACTTACTGCAAGACATCAATAAGCAGTGTGCCATTATTTTAGTGAGCCACGACATTGGCACCGTTCTTCAACAAGTAAAATCCATTGCTTGCATCAACCAAAAGTTAGACTACCACCCCGACACCGAAATATCCAACGAGTGGCTGGAAAAGAATTACCATTGTCCCATAGAGCTGCTGGGACACGGCAACATTCCCCACAGAGTATTAAAGAAACACTCTTAATGTTCAATGAATAAAAGAGTTATCAATTAAAAATAAAAGAGGGATTATTCTTGACTTAAAGTATTTTTAGCAATCTTTTTCCATTACTTTATCACAAATCATTATCTTTGCACAATTACAAGAGTAAAGACACTAATAATTTGAAACAAATGAAACAATATAAAAGGATAAACAACTGGGTGGGTTGGATTGTCTTTCTTATTGCAGCAACCGTTTACTGCTTAACCATAGAACCCACGACCAGCTTTTGGGACTGTGGCGAATTTATTACTTCAGCTTATAAATTAGAAGTGGGACATCCACCGGGTGCTCCCTTTTTTATGTTAACGGCAAACTTCTTTACTCAGTTTGTAAACGATCCGACATTGGTAGCCCGGATGGTAAACTATATGAGTGCACTAATGAGTGCCGCGTGCATTCTTTTCCTCTTTTGGTCCATTACCCATCTGGTAAAAAAACTTTTAGTAGGTAAAGGAGAAGACACTTTATCCAAGGGACAGATAATCACCATTATAGGAAGTGGATTGGTAGGTGCTTTGGCCTACACTTTTAGTGATACCTTTTGGTTTAGTGCGGTAGAGGGAGAGGTTTATGCTTACTCCTCACTGTTTACGGCACTTGTATTCTGGCTGATTCTTAAATGGGAAGAGATGGCCGATCAACCTCACTCCGATAAATGGTTAGTCTTAATAGCCTATCTAACGGGGTTGAGCATTGGTGTACACCTGCTTAACCTGCTTTGTTTACCGGCCATCGTGTTGGTTTACTACTACAAGAAGAATCCGGAAGCCAACCTGAAAGGATCAATCTTGGCTTTAATCGGATCGGCCGTTTTAGTGGCCATCGTACTCTATGGAATGGTACCGGGAGTGGTGAAAGTAGGCGGTTGGTTTGAATTGTTCTTTGTCAATGCATTGGGCCTCTCCTTTAACTCGGGAGTCATAGCCTATCTGATTGTACTCATCAGCATCTTAATCTGGTCCATCTATGAAAGTTACGGGCAAAAAAGCCAAGTCAGGATGAACATCTCGTTCTTACTGACTGTAGCCCTTGTGGGTATTCCTTTCTATGGACACGGAACCCAAAGTGTACTCATCGGCCTCATTGTATTGGCTGCATTAGGTTTCTACCTCTTCAGTAAGAAAATTAAAGATAAATATAAGATTTCAGCCCGCACACTTAATACTTCATTGCTTTGCATCATGATGATTCTTGTAGGCTATTCATCTTATGCCCTCATTGTGATACGCTCCACAGCCAATCCTCCGATGGATCAAAACTCACCGGAAGACATCTTTACTTTAAGCGAGTACTTAGGACGGGAGCAATATGGAACTCGACCCTTATTTTACGGACAGACGTATGCTTCAAGGGTAGCTTTGGATGTTGAGGACGGTTACTGTGTGCCTCGCCATAAAACGGAAACCACCAAATATGTCCGTAAGGAAAAAACCCAAGCAGATGAAAAAGACCGCTATATTGAGATGCCCGGACGCATTGAATACGAGTATGCTCAAAATATGCTGTTCCCCCGAATGTACAGTAGCGGACACACCGACTTCTATAAGCGTTGGATGAATATTAAGGGCGAAGAGGTGGTCTATGATCAATGTGGGGAACTAATTACCTTAACTCTTCCCACCTTTTTTGAAAACGTGAAGTTCTTTTTCTCCTATCAACTCAACTTTATGTATTGGCGCTACTTTCTATGGAATTTTGTAGGACGTCAAAACGATATTCAGGGACATGGTGAAATGGAACACGGAAACTGGATTACAGGCATATCTTTCATCGATAATCTTTTAGTGGGAAATCAAGAACTCTTACCCAAGGATCTTAAGGAAAACAAAGGGCGGAATGTGTTTTACGGACTCCCCTTGCTTTTGGGAATCATTGGCATTTTCTGGCAGATTTATCGTGGAAATCAAGGGGCTAAACAATTCTGGGTGGTATTCTTCCTGTTTTTTATGACCGGAATTGCCATCGTGCTGTATTTGAACCAGACACCCATGCAACCCAGAGAACGCGATTATGCTTATGCCGGTTCGTTCTATGCCTTTACAATATGGATAGGGATGGGCGTTGCAGGCATTACACGATTACTGGAAAACCATCTTAAGCTCAACAAAACCGTTGCAGCAACCATCGCTACCTTAGCTTGTTTGCTTGTTCCCATTCAAATGGCAAGTCAAACGTGGGACGATCACGACCGCTCGGGGCGTTATTTGGCACGAGATTTTGGACAAAACTACCTGATGTCTATTCAGGAAGAGGGGAACCCCATCATATTTACAAACGGGGATAATGATACTTTCCCTCTTTGGTATAATCACGAAGTAGAGGGTTTCCGCACCGACGCCAGAACCTGTAACCTAAGTTATTTACAGACCGACTGGTATATTGACCAAATGAAACGTCCGGCTTATGAATCTCCGGCTCTTCCCATCACTTGGGAGCGAATTGAATACATTGAAGGAACGAATGAATACATCCCCATACGTCCTGAATTGAAAAAACAATTGGATACGTTATATAGTCGTGCAGAAAAAGAAAAGGAGACCCGTCCGGAAGTGCTTGAAGCTCTTCACAAGGAATTTGGAGAGAATCCTTATGAGCTAAAAAACATATTAAAATACTGGGTGCGATCCGATAAGGAGGACCTTAAAGTCATTCCTACGGACAGTCTCATCATAACCATTGATAAAGAGGCGGTACGAAAATCGGGAATGCTCATACCCAAGGCACTGGGCGATTCCATCCCTGATGTAATGCACATCTCCCTAAAAGGGAAAAGAGCGCTTTACAAAAATGAGCTTATGATGCTTGAGCTATTAGCCGAAGCGAACTGGGAACGCCCCATCTATATGGCAATTACCGTGGGAAATGAGAATAGAATCAACTTTGACAAACATTTTGTACAGGAGGGTTTAGCGTATCGGTTCACTCCTTTCAATACGGATGAATTGAAAGCAAAGGTGGATACCCAAAAAATGTATGATAACTTAATGAATAAGTTTAAGTATGGAGGGATGGATAATCCTAAGATATACATCGATGAAAACTCCATGCGGATGTGTTATTCTCACAGAAGGCTCTTTGCAACACTGGTTTCGGAGCTATTGAAAGAAAAGCAAAATGAGAAAGCCTTGGAAGCTGTAACCTATTGTGAGAAGATGATTCCACACGAAACAGTTCCTTATGACTATCAAAACGGCGCATTACAATTAGCTGAAGCTTATTATATATTAGATAAGACAGACGAAGGAGATAGAATTCTATCCGCATTGGCAGATAAATCGGTGGAATACATTACTTGGTATTTAAGTCTTAAACCGTATGCAATAGCCATTTCGGCTCGTGAAATAGAGTACCATTTAGCTGTTCTCCATACAGAACAATTACTAATGAAAGAGTATAACGAAGAGTTAGCCGTGAAATACATGCAAAAGTTTGAACAGCTTTATGAGTTATACTCTACACTTCAGGGATTTAATGCAAACTGAATTCGGATGTTAATAGAACAACCGCCAAAAATATTCCGGGCTCTTTATCCTGAGGCTATTTTCAGGATGAACCCCAATGAAAAGGCTATTTATCTGACTTTTGATGACGGTCCGATACCCGAAGTAACACCTTGGGTATTAGACTTATTAAAGGAACATCAAATAAAAGCTACTTTTTTTATGGTGGGTGATAATGTAAGAAAACACCCCCAAGTATTTGAAAGAGTGGTAGCGGAAGGTCACCGGATAGGTAACCATACATTTAACCATTTACGTGGATTTGAACAGCGTACAGCAAATTATATTGAGAATATTGCTAAAGCCAAGGAATTCATAGAGAGCCCTTTGTTTAGGCCTCCTCACGGTCAGCTAAGACCCCAACAGTACAAAGCACTTAAAGAACAGTATAAAATAATAATGTGGGATTTAGTAACCAGAGACTATAGTAAGATAAAAAACGGCCCGGAAGTGTATGATAATGTGTTGAAATACACAAGAAGTGGTTCTATTGTTACATTCCACGACTCCTTAAGAGCTTGGAATAAAGGAAACTTGCAATTTGCATTGCCTCGATCAATTGAGTTTTGGGAGAAAGAGGGTTATGAGTTTAAGCTACTCTAAACAAGAATTTACGGATAAAATTAAAGCCGAGGCCAAACGTCTCGGCTTTTCTGCTTGTGGTATAGCCTCAGCAAACCCCGTTTCACAAGAACATCAAAGCTATTTAAAAAAGTGGCTTCAAAACGGCCATGCTGCTGATATGCATTACTTAGAAAACAACCTTGAAAAAAGATTGAATCCCCGGCTTCTTTGTGAAGGTACTCAAAGCATTATCTCAGTAGCCCTAAATTATTATCCGGAACAAAAGCAAAAAACAGATACTTATCAAATTTCCTGGTATGCTTATGGGAAGGACTATCATCTGGTGATGAAAGAAAGACTACTCCAACTCTTTGATTACATCCATCAAGAACTCACGCCAATACAGGGTCGTACTTTTTGTGATACAGCCCCTGTGCTGGAACGCTATTGGGCTTGGAAAGCAGGTTTAGGATGGATAGGGAAAAATAATCAGTTGATTATCCCCAATCAGGGTTCTTTTTTCTTTCTCGGCGAACTATTCATCAATATTGAGCTTCAATACGATGAACCTCAAAAAGATCGGTGTGGCAATTGTACAAAATGCATTGAATCATGTCCTACGAAAGCTTTATTTACTCCTTATCAATTAGATAGCCGGAGATGTTTATCTTATCTAACCATAGAAAACAAAGGGGATATACCGGAAGAATTTCATTTGGCGTTAAACAACAGAATCTATGGTTGCGATGAGTGCCAAAAATGGTGTCCATGGAACAACCACGCAACTCCGACTTCCATTAAAGAGTTCAATCCCTCCTCTGCATTACTTTCCATGCAAAAAAGGGATTGGGAGTTACTTGATGAATCTCAATATCAAGCTTTGTTTTACAAAAGCGCAATAAAACGGGCTAAATATAAAGGCTTACTACGTAACATAGCAATTGCTCAAGACAACAGC
>CAZFXK010000065.1:0-15105 GCA_964522975.1 uncultured Bacteroides sp.
ACCCGCGACCCCCTGCGTGACAGGCAGGTATTCTAACCAGCTGAACTACCACACCTTTTCTTCTTATTCGAAGACGTGTGCAAAGATAAACGTTAATTCTTATTCTTCAAAAGAAAAACCAACTTTTTTATTGATTTAAATAAACATCTAAAGCCTCTTTCAGTATACCTTCCATTACTGCATAACCTGCTTTTGTAGGATGTACCCCATCTTCACTATACTTTGCAGGTAATCCCCCTCTTTCGTCCACCAATGCTGAATAATAGTCAATATACATCCATTCGTTTATGCTGGCATATTCTTTAATCCATTGATTTAATTGTTTTATTTTCTCAGCAGGTTGTAAGCCTGGGCTCCAAGGATAATCATAAACAGGCAACACAGAACATAATAATACATCAATTCCATTAGCTTCAGCAATCTCACACATTGAAGCAATATTATCTTGTATCATCTCTAATGTAGAAGGGCCTGTATTTCCCGCAATATCATTAGTTCCAGCTAATATTACCACAACATTAGGCTCAAGTTGAACTACATCTTGACGGAAACGTAATAGCATCTGTGGTGTAGTTTGCCCGCTAATTCCCCTGTTAATATAAGATTCATTAGTAAAGAAATCAGGAGAGTGAGTTAACCACCCTTCTGTTATTGAATTCCCTATAAAGACAATACGAGGAATATAATTTTCAGGAGTTTGTTTACCTAATTTCTTATTCTCTTCTTGAAAACGTTTTAAGTTTGCCCAATCTTGTTCTTCTTGAGCATAAAGAAAACTACCTATAAACATAAAAATAAATAAAATAAAACTGTTCTTTCTCATAGCAATCAAATTAAAGTTGAACTCTAAAAACACGAATACCTAATATGGATCTTTTTTTCATTACATATTCCTTTAAGGATTGGCAATCAACAATCACTTTTCTATATTTTGATGAGGCATGTAATAATCTCAATTCATTATTTATATACACAGCAAATCCAACGTGACTCACATCTAAGCCATCAATCGAGGTCACTAATGCTATTATATCTCCTTCTTCTATCCATTCAACACCTTCAGTAGAAAGTCTTTCCTTAGGAAGATAATAGAACTCTCCACCTGATAATGCTTTCTCAATCCGCAATATTTCATTTAATTCTTTTTCTTCTTTAAATAAAGAGGGATATAAATCAGGGTGAGAAGACATAAAATGAATATTCAATTGATTTTTTAAATCACTATTTCTCTCAGTTATATCTATAATGAAGCCATTATTTATTGCTTGTTGTACCCCCTCAGAAAAATAATGCAACCTTGAGGCATAACCTTCAATTTTGCCCTCTCTATATCGTATGGATTGAAGTCTTTCTTCAAAAGAGATTGAATCATTTGTTAAATGCTCAGCAAGAACATATTCTACAAATGTAGTGCAATCCACTGCTTTTTTATTTATAATTAATTTTTCTTCACCAGATTGCTCTAAAGTATTCTCCACATATGGTATACCTAAATACTGTTCAGCAATCTTCAGAATAGGTGAAGAACTTTTTCTTGCAGCTGAAAAGAAAGAAAGAAAAAGGCATACGATTATTAAGACTTGAATCTTCATATCCAAGTTTAAACAAAAAAAAGAAACGAAGGAAATTTAATCCTCCGTTTCTTTCAAATCAAAACAAATAAACTTAATATTTATAAATATACTTCTCAATCTCTGACTTCTTGCGAATTGGAATTAAAGTAAAACCATACTCTATCCCATGGTCCATACCGGGTTTAATTTGATACTGATCAAGAGGTAAAGCGCCCCAACTATTATCTCCACCAATCCCCATCATACGATAGTCGATAAAGAGATCAACTAATTTCTGCGGTTGAGGGTCTGTCAAATGACGATTATCAGTTTCTTCAGATACAGGAGCTCCCCTATCCACATAATCACCACTATCTAAATCTTCCATCAAATAATTAGATGCATTGAATTCTATTTTATCATCAGCAACTACCAATAACCCCATTCCTGATTTCTTGGTCAAGGCCAACCATCTCACATCCGTTCGATGTTCATTTTCTTGTGGGCGAATATAACCTTCATACATCTCTTTTACAGGACAAGTGTATTCTCCTACAAACTGAGAGGTTTTTCTATCAATATAATTTTCTTCAGGTCCTCTGCCGTAATAGGTCAATTGATCAAATTGATTTGTTAATTGCATCCGCAATCCAATACGAGGAATGAGAGGAGCATCTGCATCATTACATTTAAAATAATTCTTTATCTTAATAATTCCATTATCTTGAATTTGATAAAGAATCTTCCACTCAGTATTTGTCTTCTGATAAATATAAGTAGCTTCTACTTGAGTATAGTTCTCATTATCAAAGTTTACTTTTAAATCTTCAGCTTTTAAGTCGGCATAACTATTCTCATACCATTCTCTCAACTTTCTGCCTAAATCAGCACCATAGTCATTGTCTAATGGAGCTCTCCAAAAATTAGGTTTAGGGCCGGCTTTATTTACTAAATACTCTGTTCCATTCCATTGATAAGAAGTTATTAAACCTGATTCTTTATCAAAAGAAACTTTAAATCGATTACCTGACAAAATAATCTGATCATCAGAATTCTGTTCTTTAACTTGTTTTCCCGCAAATGTCGCTACTTGTTTTACATAAGGAGAAACTTCATATTGTTCTTTAGCAATTACTGTTCCTTTATCCAAGAAAGGCTCTTCGGTTCTAATTTTCGCATAAAACTCTATTTGTAAATCTCCTTCAGTAGGTGCAACATTAGGAACTCCTTGCAATGAAACAGTCATTGTTTCTCCAGGTAATGCAGAAGCAGTAAAAGTTCCTTTATAAACCTGTTTACCGGCATTTCGAATAATATATTGGTAATCATATTGATCTAAGTTCGTAAATGAAAAATCATTTCTCAAATCAATAGTACTCTGCTCTTTCTTAAAATTCAAGAATTTAATGTTTTGATAAACCTTAGCCATTTCTATAGACATTGGTTTTATACTACGATCCGGATAAACAATGCCATTAATACAGAAATTAGCATCCGATGGAGTACCAATACCTCCATAATCACCTCCATAAGTCCAATAGTTTCTTCCATCTTCTGTTTTTTCTTCAAAGCCTTGATCTACCCAATCCCAAATACACCCACCTTGCAATAAGGGATATTTCTCAATTACATCCCAATAATCTTGAAAGTTCCCCAAACTATTGCCCATTGCATGAGCGTATTCACAAAGAATGAGAGGACGGTTTGAGTGTGGGTTTTTAGCATACCGTTCAATATGATCAATACGTGCATACATTGGACAATAAATGTCTGTATTCCATTCTAAATGTGCTTGTTCATACTGTACAGGACGGCTATCCAATTCTTTCATCTTTAGATAAGTCTGGTAAAAATTATAGCCATTTCCAGCTTCATTACCTAATGACCATACGATAACTGAAGGATGATTTTTGTCTCGCTCATACATACTTAAGGTACGTATCATATGAGAATCTAAGAACGATAAGTTATTGGCTAAAGTTCCGCCTACAGCTTTATTATATCCCATACCATGACTTTCAATATTGGCTTCATCAATAACATAAATACCATATTCATCACAAAGCTCATAAAAACGCTTAGGTTGTGGATAATGTGAAGTTCTAACTGTGTTTACATTCAACTGTTTCCATAAAGCAAAATCTTTCAACATCAATTCTTCTGTTACATAATGCCCTGTATGTTCATTATGCTCATGTAAATTTACACCTTTCATTAATATAGGTTGACCGTTCACTTTTAATTGTTTGTCTTTTATCTCCACTGTACGGAATCCTACTTTAACACTAGTAGCTTCTATTGTTTTACCATTATTATCTTTAAGACTTAACACTAAAGTATAGAGATTAGGTGTTTCAGCAGTCCAATGTTTAATATTTTGAAGTGTACTCTCTGATTTCCATGGATAACGAAAAGTAGTAGAACTTACAGGAGACAAATCCGCTTGCTTTATGATTTGCTTGTTTTCATCATAAAGAGAATAAGAAAGTGAAACATTAGCATTCTCTTTATTGGCCACATCTGCCTGTACTGTTAAGATTCCATGCTGATAATTCTCATCTAATGGAGATTCTACCTTAAAATCTTCAAGATGTATTTTAGGTTGAGCAAAAAGATAAATATCACGTTCTAAACCACTTAAACGCCAAAAATCTTGGCACTCTAAATAATTGGCCTCAGAAAAACGATGAACCTGAATAGCTATCTCATTCTTTCCTTCTTTAATATAAGGGGTTATATTAAAACGTGCAGTTGTTTTAGCATCTTTATACATACCAACTAACTCACCATTCACATAGTAATATGCAGCACCTTTAGTACCATCAGCATTCAAAAAAACCTCTTTATCTTGCCAATCAGTTGATAAATTAAATTCACGATAGTACGTTCCGGTAGGATTCCATTCTTCGGGAACATAAGGAGGATTAGGACGAGTCCAAAAGGGGTCAATATTACTACTGGAAACAAACTCATAAGAACTGTTTACATAGATGGGCAAACCAAAACCTTGTAACTCCCAATTACCAGGAACTTTAATATCATCCCATTGTTGAGCAACGGAAGATAAGTTTTTAAAATCCTTAGGTCTGTTGTCCAACATTTCAGAATAGTTAAATTTCCAATCTCCATTTAAAAGGACTTGTAATGTTCCTGAATGTCCATCATTCTTCAATGCATCTTCTTCACTAGTATAAGAGGTAAAATTTGCTCGAGGAGTTGCTAAATTAATATTCGTAAGCTTAGGATTTATCAGCTCCTCATATCGGTCAGCTTGTGCTTTTAATCCAAACGAAAGGACTAAAAAAATCATTAAAAAAGGAGTTCTTTTTATCATAATTTATTTTTTAAGGGTTTATCCTATTTTATCAATTAAATAAACTTATTAAACAAAAGGTTTTTTAATCTTAGTATATAACTAAATCGATAATAACCAAAGATACGAACACAAATAGGAATCAACAAGATTTAATCCAGCAAAAAAGAGTGAAAAAGGGGTAATATTCTTGCATTTTCATACCATAAATCAATCATAACTCATTTCATAAGAATTAAACAGATAAAGCAGTAAGGAATCATCCTATTCCGATATTTTTTTCACGAGTGCTCCTATGAATTAGACAGACAAAAATAAAAAAGTCTATACTTGTTTTAGTATAGACTTCACCCGTAAGTAAAACTCAATTAATTTAATTCCCCAAGCCATTTTTCTAATTCAGATGTCCATTCCTTTTTATAGATAAAATTATCTCTAAACCCCCAACCATGACCACCTGTAGGATAGCTAAACAAAGCTACGGGAACATCTGCATTAATCAAGAAAAAACAATATCTAAGACTGTTTATAGGAGACACTACTTTGTCATCTGACGATAATACAATGAATGCAGGAGGAGTTTCTTTTGTTATTCGCCATTCATTAGAATAAAATGAAATCTCTTCATCTGATGGGTTTTTTCCTATAAGATTCTCTCTGGATCCCTTGTGCGTAGCCTCATCCATAGTAATCACAGGATAAAGTAAAATCTGGAAATCAGGACGAGTAGCTTCCGACTTTGCATGAGTTGCTAACGTAGAAGCTAAATGCCCTCCTGCTGAGGCACCCATTATTCCAACCTGATTGGGGTTAATATTCCATTCTTCAGCTCTTTTTCTAACAATTTCAATGGCTCGTTCTGCATCTGTAAACGGAATGGTAGAACGCCCATAGGGAAGTCTATACTTTAAGACAAAATAAGCGATTCCTTGTGTATTGAACCAGTCTGCCATATCATGTCCTTCGTGATTCATGGCTAAATGAGAATAACCTCCACCAGGACACATTATAATAGCTTTTCCATTTGGCTTTTTAGGTAAATAAACCGTTAAGTTAGGATTATTATCTCGTTTAGAATCTTGATCCAGCTTTACAGCTCCAAATAATTCTTTTTCCTCCGGCAAACCCTCCGGCCATAATTCAATCACCTGTTTGTCTTGTCCCCTAAGCTGAGAGAAAGAAAGAAGCAAAGAGAACATAAGTAGTAGAGTTTTCATGTTTCTCAATTATAATTCATTATTTTCTGACTTTTAATGAAGAGTTAATGAAGTAAAGAATTAGAAGGGCATAAGCTACTAATGCCATAACCTCAGACCAAGTGTTATTTAACCAATCAGTATTTACCAAATTAATCCCTCCAAAACGAAGAGCTGCACTTACAACCCCCATTAAAGCTCCTCCTGCGATGAATCCGGACGCTAAAAGAGTACCCTTATCTCTTCTTGCATTATTAATCGTTTCATCTTTTGTTCTTGATGTGACATACCAATTCATGGCACCACCCACTAATAATGGAATATTTAATTCTATAGGAATAAACATACCTAGAGCAAAGGCTAAAGACGGAATTTTAAAAAAAGTTAAGATAATAGCTATCACAGCTCCAATACCATACAACAACCATGGAGCCCCTACACCACTCATTAAAGGCTCAATGACAGCAGCCATTGCATTTGCTTGTGGCGCAGCTAATTGTCCGCTGGTAAATCCATAGGTTTTATTTAAAATAATCATTACACCACCTACTGTGGCAGCAGAAACAATAGTACCTAAGAATTTCCATCCCTCTTGTTTAATAGGAGTACTTCCTAACCAATAGCCAATCTTTAAGTCTGTAATGAATCCTCCGGCCATAGCCAATGCTGTACAAACCACACCTCCCATAATTAATGCAGCAACCATGCCTTCAGGTCCTTTAAGTCCCACAGCAACCATAACGACTGAAGCCAATATCAATGTCATCAAAGTCATTCCTGATACAGGATTACTTCCAACAATAGCAATGGCATTCGCTGCCACTGTTGTAAATAAAAAAGCAATACAAGCCACAAGAAAAACAGCAACCAGTGTATGCAAGATATTACCATGCATAACGTCAAAATAAAAGAAAAGTCCAATCAAAAGTATAGTAACAATAGAACCTATGGCAATGGTTTTCATCGGTAAATCTCGCTCTGTTCTTTTCAATAACTTATTTGATTGGGAAGCTTCTTTGCCACTCATTTCTTTGGCAGCTAATCCTACGGCAGCTTTTATGATATCCCAAGATTTAATAATACCTATGATTCCGGCCATAGCAATACCTCCAATACCAATGCTCTTTGCATAATGATTAAAAATATCTTCAGGAGACATACTTGCAACTGCAACCGTTATCTCAGGATTCCACATATTCAAAACTGCATCCCCCCAAAATAAAGATATTCCGGGTATGATGATCCACCAAACCAATAACGATCCCATACAAATAATGAAGGCATATTTCAAACCCACAATATAACCTAGACCAAGAACTGCAGCACCTGTATTTACCTTAAATACTAATTTAGCCTTATCAGCTAAAGCAACTCCCAAAGTGCAAACTCGTGTAGTAAAAACCTCGTTCCACCAGCCAAAAGTGGCTACAATAAAATCATATAATCCTCCTACTAACCCGGCAATAAGTAAAGGCTTAGCCTGATTACCTCCTTTAGCACCTGAAACTAAAACTTGCGTTGTAGCTGTAGCTTCCGGAAACGGATATTTTCCGTGCATCTCTTGCACAAAATATTTTCTGAATGGAATTAAAAAGAGGATACCTAAACAACCACCCAACAAAGAACTCACAAAAACTTGAGCAAAATCCACAGAGATTTCAGGATATTTTTCCTGCAAAATATAAAGAGCCGGCAAAGTAAATATGGCTCCGGCAACAATCACACCCGAACTGGCTCCAATGGATTGAATGATAACATTTTCACCTAAAGCAAATTTTCGTTTTGCAGCCGTGGATACACCAACAGCTATTATGGCAATAGGAATGGCCGCTTCAAAAACTTGTCCCACCTTTAATCCTAAATAGGCTGCAGCTGCTGAAAAAAGTATGGCCATCAGGATACCCCAAGACACAGACCAAAAGTTTACTTCCGAGTAATTTTTATCAGGACTCATTATAGGAGTGTAAATTTCATTTGCTTTTAACTCCCTAAAAGCGTTGTCTGGTAAACCTATCGGTTCATTCTCATTTTGTTTCATTCTGTTCTCCTTATCTGTATGTTTTATTGATTATTTATATAAAATTTTATCAAAGAAAACAAAAAAAAAGGAGAATCAAAAGTGATTCTCCTTTCAAGTATTTGTATTTAATCTCCTATTTATCTTTTACTGGTGTCATAGTACCTTCAACAAACAATCTAAACATCTCTGTTTTAGCATTAGTACGCACGGTAATAGATTTTTTAAAATAACCGGGATATCTTCCTTTTCCATTATAGGTAACCTTTAGAGTTCCTTCTTTACCCGGAAGTATCGGTTCTTGAGTATACTCAGGAACAGTGCATCCACAAGACCCCATCGCTCTATGTATAACCAGAGGAGCATCGCCAACGTTCTTAAAGGTAAAAACAGCTGTAACTACAGGATTACTTTCAGAAAACTCCCCAAAATCATGCGTCATTTTGTCAAACTTGATTTCTGCTTGTTTTTGAGCCATGACAAATCCCATAGACATTACAAACATTAATGATAGCATTACATATTTTTTCATAATCTTTTTCCTTAGTTATAAATACTTTACAAAGATATCATATTATAACAAAAATGATGGATTCTTAATGTAAAATACTCTTAATTTTTATATTAAAGCAGTTACATTCCATAAATGTTCAAATCCCCCCTATTAATATTAGTTAATGTTCCCGGAAATCTGTGATTATAAATACATAAGTTCGGAAATTTATTATTTTATGTTATCCAATATCACTTCAGATATAATCCCAACACCTTGAGTGATTAGTATACGAATATCACTTGTGACATCACCTCCTAGTGGATATTCTTGATAACTGCTACTATTAGTTACTTTCCCTTCATAGGTTGTAATAAATTGGCCTCCTCCTCTTGATGCCTGAATTTCAAAAGACGCTGGCTCATTTGACTCCTCCCATAAAATAGCTATTTTATGGCCTTTACTACCTTCCTTTAACGCAAAGGTAAGGCTTTCGCCAGATTTTCCTTTCCATTTAGTTTCTTCATTATTATCCAAGACTTTATATAAAACAGAATCAGATGTGACATTAATTACAGTTTCAAACATATAATCAAAAATATCTCGTATATGAAAAGTCGCTTCAAGACGTATATCTTCAGATGAAGACCCAACCATTATTCTAAATTCACCAGGCTCAACGATCCATTCATTATGTTTATTCAAAAGGGATAAATCGTTAGGAGTCAATACAAACTCTAGTTCTTTCTCTTCACGCGGATCTAGATGTATTCGCTCAAAACCACGCAGGTTTTTCTCATAGGTAGTGACAGAACTTAAAACATCACGAGTGTATAACTGTACAACTTCATCTCCAGCACTATTTCCTGTATTTTTAATCTTAAAACGAATGGTTATGTTCTGTTTTCCGGTTGCTACTTTAGGAAAAACTTCTAAATCAGAATAATCAAAAGTTGTATAACTTAACCCATACCCAAAAGGATAAAGTGCCCCATTTACTCTACTCATATTGCCTTTTAATCCAACCTGAGAACCTCCATCAACTTGAGAATTTGGTTTTGATGGGAAATTAAAAGGAATCTGTCCTACACTTTTTGGAACTGTTACCGTTAGCTTACCTCCCGGATTATAATCACCAAAAAGAACATCAGCAATTGCTGTTCCTCCTTGAGAGCCAGGATACCAAGCCTCTAATATAGCAGGTATATATTTATCTGCCCAATTAATTGAATTTGGTCTTCCATGAATCAAAACCAAAACAACTGGAGTACCTGTATTATAAACCGCTTGAAGTAAATCTAATTGACGGCCGGGCAAATCAAGACTTGAACGTGATTTATTTTCTCCACAAGTTCTGTTGTTCCCTCCTAAAACGACTATAGCAACATCGCTTTTTTTAGCATTTTGAACAGCTTTTTCAATCTCTACTTTCTCTTCTTCAGTAAGAGGATATGACATTATTTCCGATTCAGGCCAGTTTGCATCAACAATGTCACACCCCTTCGTATATAAAACATTTGATTTTCCTACTTTATCTTCTATACCTTGTAACACAGATATTACTTCTACAGCAAGAGGTCCGTAATGTGTTAAAGCATAAGCGGCATCATCAGCGTTTGGACCACAAACACTAATTTTTTTTATATCATTAATGGACAAAGGAAGTGTGTTGTTTTCATTCTTCAACAAAACAATTGATTCCCTGGAGGCCTGTAGTGCTATCTCTTGATTCTTTATT
The DNA here is from genome assembly GCA_964522975.1 of uncultured Bacteroides sp. Classification (GTDB taxonomy): domain Bacteria; phylum Bacteroidota; class Bacteroidia; order Bacteroidales; family Bacteroidaceae; genus Bacteroides_E. The sequence continues at coordinate 10,311 of CAZFXK010000065.1, forward strand.
GAATTCACTTCAACATCAGCTTGTCTTAAATCCATCTGATACGGCATATCAAAAAGTCCAACCATAAACTTAACTCTCAATATATCCCGAACCCTCTCATTTATGGTTTCCATACTTATCGAACCCTCTTCAACTAACTCTCGCAAAGGTAAGACATAAGAGTCTGGTGATCGAAACGTACAACGAACGTTTAAACCTGCCTCAACAGCTTGTCGAACCGATTCTTTCATATCTTTTGATGTACCATGTTTGCTATGAAGATATTCTACTGCATCACTATCCGAAACAACATACCCCTTAAACTTCATTTCTTTACGTAAACGGGTCGTTAACCAATAATAACTATTTTGAATAGGGAAACCATCGTAATCATTATATGAACTCATTACTCCAAGCAAACCACCTTCTTTTATTACTTTGACCCAAGGATAAACATGGATGTTTTCAATTTCCCGAGGTGACATCTGAGGATCTACACGTGCCATTCCTTCACGTGCACCTTTATTATTACTATATGCTATAAAATGTTTTGCAGTAGAAGCCACTTGATGATCTCTTTGTAATCCTTTTACCATAGATAATCCTAACTCGGAGACCAAATAAGGAGACTCACCATAAACTTCTTCATACCGTCCCCAGCGTTGGTCACGTCCTACATCCAAAATAGGAGCATAGATATTTGTATATCCCAGTAACCTAGCTTCTCGTCCTGTAATATAACCTACTTTCTCTATCAAACTGCGATTCCAAGTATGCCCAAGCCCAAGTTGAGTAGGAAAGTTAGTTGCAATATAGCTTTCTACACCTCGTATTCCTTCATTAGTAAAATCAACGGGAATCCCTAAGCGAGTTTCTTCAACAAAGAAACGCTGGACTTCATTCAGAGCCCAAGCATGTCTTGAAGCAGGCCAAACAAAAGGATTATCTGACGGAGGTAACCCCCACTCCTGAAAACCATTAAGGTGTTCATCAATAGCCCCTATTCCATCTTTCCATAGTTTGTTTTTCCAATCAGGAGTTGGAAGATCATCTTGAAGAACTCTTTTATATCCATACAGAGTAACCATCTGACAGGTTTTTTCATCAAGAGTCATTTGAGAGAGTAAATTCTCAATACGCTCATCAATTGACGCTGATGAATCTTCATAAACATCTTTTTTACCATTTTTATTAAAATCAATCCAGTCCTTCTTATAAATCGATTTGGGGGGTAATTTATAGGTAATTAAATCTTTGTCGGGAGGAATACGTTTATCCTTATTTTTAGAAAAAACAGTTACACTGCAGACAGATACAAGTAGTATGGTAAATATATATTTCATGTTAAAAAGAATATAATGTGTAGTTAATACGATAATTTTGACTTCTTAATTCCCTCTTTTATACTGGAAACAGGTACAATAGAAAAGCCCCATTCATACATCTTGTCAGCATAGATAGTTGCCTCTGGTATGGGCTTTGCTCCCCAACTATCATATCCTCCAACACCTTGTTGTTTCATATCAATGCAAATTTCCACAAAATCTTGAGGTGTGATATCGCTAGCATGGGTTTGTTTAGGTAATCTGTTTTTAGCCCATTCATAGTCTCTATTTTGTATCTCATCTCTGGTAAAATTATTCCATTGATATGGAGCAGTAGATTCTTCACTGTCAAAATCCTCAACTGTGTTCCTCAAAGCATTAAAGCCTATATTCTCTTGACCTTTGATTAATAAGCCTTTTCCTGATTTATTTGTTGCCATCACCCATCTTGTATCCGTATGATGCCCATTCTCTTGAGGACGTACATACGGATAATACATTTCATCGGCCGTTGTTTCATAAAGGTCAACTATTGTTCCCATGAACCGATCAATATAATTTTCTTCAGGACCCCTACCGAAATATGCTATTTGATTCACCTGTATAGGTAGTCGGAAACGAACTCCTATGCGAGGAACTTCTATAACATTTCTTTGTGATTTTAAATCCGCTAGAGCTTTTGGAGAATGAGTCGCTAGTAGCTCAGCTTCTGATTTCTCATTCTGATCAACTCCTGCCTGTAAAGGTGTAAAACGCATAGATACATTAATTAAACCTGTAGGATAAATTACATAATTCATAATGTATTTGTTTCCCGCCTTTAAAGCATAAGTGAGATCAAGAGAAACAGCATTTCCTTTTTTTGAGAAGTTATAACTTTCAATGTTGAAATTCTTACTCGACTCTTTCCATCGTTGTAATCTTAAAGGAGCACCGTTTCCATAATCATTATCAGTGGGAGCTCTCCAAAAATTAGGTTGAATGCCAAAACCTCTATCAAAATACTCCGTTCCATTCCATTGATAAGAAGAAACAACTCCTTGATTAAGATCAAAAACAAATTGTAATTTTGAAGATGAAACTACAAGTAAATTATTTTCTTGCATAACATCTAATGCTGGCGCTTTAGGTGCAATATATTTTTCTTCTTCAAGAACAAAGGGTAATAAGAACTGGTCATAGGCCACAAGATGATTCATCGGAACTAAATCTGTAGCCTTTTGAGTATATACTTTAAAGTTTATAAAATATTCAGTCCCTTTTTGACGCTTTATTTCTTCAATAGGCACCGTTACTATTTTACTCTCTTGCGGCTCTAGTTCAATATCAATAGTTTCTTCTTTTAAGACGTTATGATTCGCCTTCAATTGATAGATAACCTTGTATTCTGACAAGTCTGTAAAATAGAATCTGTTCTTGATTTTTATTTTACCCTGTTTTAAATCAATAGGTTCAAACCCAATATCTTGATAATTGTATTTAACCTCAGCCATTCCCGGACGAGGGTTTTGATTTGAACTAATAATGCCGTCGGCAACAAAATTACCATCGGATGGCATATCTTTTCCAAAATCCCCCCCATAAGCTAAATATTCTTTTCCATTTTCATCTTTTACCAGAATGGTATGATCAATCCATTCCCATAAATACCCTCCTTGAAGTTGAGGATATTTATAAATAGCTTGCCATTGCCCATAAAGATTACCTGTTGAATTACCCATTGCGTGAGCATATTCCGATGGTACAACCGGTCTGTCAGCTCCTTTCTCTCCAATTTCTTCAAACCAGGCAGCAGATGGATATTGAGGCACATACATATCTGTATTCCATTTCCACAATGCTCGTTCGTAATTAACGGGACGATTCATTTTATTTCGTTCTCTATTCTTAATCCATAGATACGCATTATAAAAATTATAACCGTTCCCACCTTCATTTCCTAAAGACCAGATTGTAACAGAAGGATAATTCTTATTTCTTTCATACATATTCTCAATACGATAAAGATGTGCATGTAACCAGTCGGGGTTATTACCTAAAGTTCCTCCGGCTTTTAAATCATAATACATGCCATGTGATTCAATATTAGCTTCATCATATACATATAACCCATATTTATCACACATTTCATAGAACTTTCTATCTTGTGGATAATGGGCTAAACGAACAGAATTGATATTGTTGAGCTTCATCAATTCGAAATTGCGTTTCATCTCTTCCGGACTAACATAATGTCCTGTATATTGACTTGTTTCGTGTATATTTACACCTTTCAACTTAATAGGTTGACCATTAACATAAAATAAGCTAAGCTTCTTTCCATTTCGCTCGTAATCACTTTCTTTTATTTCAATTTTACGGAAACCTACATTAAATGGCACATATTCTTTTCCCTCGTCAATTTGTACACTCATTATCAACTTATATAAGTAGGGATGTTCAGAAGACCAGACGAAAACGTCTTCTATCTCATCCTTAAATTTTACGATTCCCGTGTCATTTGGTTCTATACTAATATTCTGACTAGCAACTAAAATTTGTCTCTCCTGTGCATCAATGAGCTCAAATGACACGCGAGCATTTTGAACCGACTTCTTATTGTTATGGATATCAATAGATAGTTCAAACAATCCATTTTTATAAGTATCATCAAGTGTAGAGATTACATTAAAATCCCTGATTGCAACTTTAGGTTGCGACCAAAGATAAATATCTCTTTCAATACCACTCAAACGGAAAAAATCCTGACACTCAAGATAAGAACCTGTACTCCATCTGTATATTTTTAGGACAAGGCTGTTTTTCCCGGGTACAACATAGTCATTAATCAAAAATTCAGCTGGATTTTTTGAATCTTCACTATACCCTACTTCCTTACCGTTGATGTATGTATATACACCGGACTTGGCTCCTCCAATGTGCAAAAAAAGATTTCTATTCATCCATTGTTGAGGAATTTCTATTTCTCTTCGATAAACACCAACAGGATTTTCATCAGGTAAAAGTGGAGGCGTAGGATTTTTAGGTTGAAATTCATATCCGTGATTTACATAGATTGGAATACCAAAACCCTGTATCTCCCAATTGCCTGGAACCTTAATATCTTTCCATTCAGTTAAATCAACATTAGGATTGGTTATATTTTCCGGTAAATATTTAAATGCATCAACATAATAAAACTTCCATATTCCATTTAGGAGTTTGTAATGTTCACTTTTTTTATATTGTCCTGTTAAAGCATCAACTTTATTACTATAAGACATAAAAGCACTACGTGGCTTTTGAACATTCACCTGAGTTATATTCAAGTCTCTCCAATAAGGTAGATTTTGTGCATTAGCAGCTGCATTGATACATAACAAGTATAAAAGAACACAAAAAAAAGATGTTTTTTTCATAGCGTTTCAATATCAGTTATTCATAGTTTACTTTTTAATTTCTACAAGTTTTTTGTTATCATCTTACTCTGTGTTTTATCTATGATAAAATTT
>CAZFXK010000066.1:0-15062 GCA_964522975.1 uncultured Bacteroides sp.
ACAAACCATAAAAAGAAAATCATGAAAAAAATGTTCTTTAGTGTTCTGCTTACATTTGCAATAATTACAGGGCAAGCACAAGTAAAAAACAAATCAGAGGGTTATCCCATTGACCCTGTTCCATTTACTTCAGTGAAAGTAACTGACTCATTTTGGGGGCAACGCTTAAAAGCAAATCGTGAAGTAACTATTCCTCTGGCTTTCAGTAAATGTGAAGAAACAGGAAGATACCAGAATTTTATCAATGCTGCTAATCCAAGTGATACCATCAAAGTAGGTGGATTAGCTTTTGACGATACTGATGTATACAAAACTATTGAAGGAGCCAGCTACTCAATGCAAACTTATCCTGATAAAAAGCTAGAAAAATATATCGATAGTATATTGGTTATTGTAGCTGCTGCACAAGAACCTGATGGATATCTTTATACCAGTCGCACAATGAATCCCAAGCACCCACACGAATGGGCAGGCTCCAAACGTTGGGAAAAAGTAGAAGATTTGAGTCACGAATTCTATAATCTTGGACACTTAATTGAAGGTGCCATTGCACACTATCAGGCTACAGGTAAACGAAACTTCCTTGATATAGCCATTAAATTCGCAGATTGTGTGGACCGTGAAATAGGACCAAATCCCAACCAACAAATCCGTGTTCCCGGACATCAAATTGCTGAAATGGCTTTAGCTAAACTTTCTTTGATTACTGGTGAAAAACGATATCTAAATTTAGCTAAGTTCTTTCTTGATCAACGAGGATATACAAGCCGAACCGATGAATACAGTCAGGCACATAAACCTGTAATAGAGCAAGATGAAGCAGTAGGACACGCTGTTCGGGCCTCTTATATGTATGCAGGTATGGCTGATGTAGCAGCACTTACAGGGGACTTAGATTATATCCATGCTATTGATAAAATTTGGGAAAACATCGTAGGAAAAAAATACTACATTACAGGAGGTATTGGGGCAACTGCCGCAGGCGAAGCTTTTGGAGAAAATTATGAACTACCTAATATGTCAGCCTATTGTGAAACTTGTGCTGCTATAGGTAATGTTTACGTTAATCATCGTCTGTTTCTACTCCATGGAGAATCTAAATATTACGATGTACTAGAACGAACCTTATATAATGGATTAATTTCAGGGGTTTCTCTTGAAGGAAATGGTTTTTTCTATCCCAACCCTCTAGAAAGTATTGGACAACATCAACGTCAACCATGGTTTGGATGTGCTTGTTGTCCATCCAATGTATGCCGCTTCATTCCTTCTCTACCAGGTTATATCTATGCAGTAAAAGACAAAAATATATTTATCAATTTATTTATGTCTAATACTACAAATTTGAAAGTAGCAGGGAAAAATGTCTCTTTGGAACAAACCACTCAATATCCTTGGAACGGAGATGTTACCATTGGCATCAATAAAAACTCTGCCGGACAATTTACAATGAAAATACGTATTCCCGGATGGGTACGTAATCAAGTTGTACCAAGTGACTTGTACACATATAGCGATGGCAAACGACTTAAATACAACGTAAAAGTAAACGGAGAAGTAGTCCAAAGTGAATTAATAGACGGCTATTTCTGTATTGATCGACGCTGGAAAAAAGGAGATAAGATAGAAATTCACTTTGATATGGAACCTCGTACGGTAAAAGCTAACCATAAAGTTGAGGCTGATCGTGGACGTATAGCTATAGAACGTGGTCCTATTGTATATTGTGCTGAATGGGCTGACAATGATTTCGATGTATTAAGTGTGTTTATGAATCTTAATCCAAAGTTTGAAGTAGAGAAAAAACCCGATTTATTATATGGAATCAATCAATTAAAAACTAATGCACAGATTTTAAGCTATGACGATAATGGACGACTGACTACTAAAGACGTATTACTAAAACTAATACCCTATTATGCATGGGCACACCGTGGACAAGGATCAATGGCTGTATGGTTACCACAGGAATTAAGTGCTTCTCGCCCTACCATGCCCGTGACATTAGCTTCTGAAAGTAAAATTTCAGCTTCACATGAAGTGAGCTATATTTCTTCAATTAACGATCGTTTAGTCCCAAAAGATGAAAATGACCGATCAATACCTTATTACCATTGGTGGCCAAAACAAGGAACAACTGAATGGATTGTATATGAATTTCCTGAAGAAGCAACTGTTTCATATTCCACTGTATACTGGTTTGATGATGCACCTTGGGGTGGATGCCGTGTTCCTCAAAGTTGGCAAATCTATTACAAAGATACTTCCGGCAACTGGAACCTTGTAACCGGAGCAGATAAATATGGGGTTGAAAAAGGAACTGGGAATACTGTTAATTTTGATCCTATTAAAACAAAAGCGGTAAAACTAGAAATAATACAGCCTACAGAGCATTCATCTGGTTTATTTGAATGGGAAATCAAGTAAAAACAGCAATTTAAGAACAGATATATAGTCTGATAAAATGAAGAATAAACATCTATTTTTATTTGTAGCCATACTCCTTTATCATGGAGCTATGGCTTTTGCCCAAGGCACAGTAGAGGATTACCAACGTGCTGATATGCTGAAAGAAAAATATAGCGCAAACAAGATATTCTATTCCAATGTAAACCCACAATGGATTGGAAGCTCCCCTTTTTTTTGGTATGTAAGGAATACCCCTGAAGGTCGCAATTACGTTCTTGTTAATGCTGAAAAGAAAGAACGAAGGGGTTTATTCAATCACCATAATCTTGCAACTGAACTAAATAATTTATCAATTAAAAAAGTAAAATCGGATTCTTTATATTTAGAACGTTTGTCTATTAATGAAAGATTAGACACAATTCGTTTTGTTTTTCATAATTCCAAATGGTGTTATGCCATCAATACAAATGAACTCATAAACAAAGGCAAACTCCCTATTCGCCCTAAACCTAAACATTGGATGGAGACAGACGATGAAAAGTCAGCAACACCTGTACTCTCTCCCGATGGAAAAAAAGTGGCATTTATAAAGAACCACAACATCTATGTAAAAGAAGTTGACACAGGAGAAGAAAAACAATTAAGCATTGATGGTACACTAGGCAATTATTATTCTGCCTACATTTATTGGTCACCTGATAGTAAGAAAGTTGCTTCTTGTAAAATACGACCGGTTGAAAAACGTTATGTATATTATGTGGAGTCTTCACCAAACGATCAATTACAACCTAAACTTCATAAACAAGAATATGCAAAACCAGGTGATGAACTACCTTTTAGAGTTCCGTGCATTTATGAAATAGAAACCAATCGAGCTATCATACCTAACACTAACCTATTTGCCCATCAATACAGCCTCCATGGATTACAATGGAATGCAGATAGTAAAGCCATTACCTTTGAATACAATCAGCGCGGCCATCAGATATATCGGATATTGGAATTTTCTGCCGAAACTGGAATGGTACGCCCCTTAGTTGAAGAAACTAGCGATAAGTATGTAAATTACGTTCGTAGATTTCGATATGATTTGAAAGATGGTAAACATATCATTTGGATGAGTGAACGCGATAATTGGAATCATCTTTATTTATATAATCGTAAAACAGCAACTCCTACGCATCAGATAACCAAAGGTGAATGGTATGTGCGTGAAGTAATACACGTTGATGAAGAAAAACAGGTAATATTCTTTTCCGCTAATGGAGTGCAATCCAACGAAGATCCTTATCTCATACGATATTATCGAATTGGTTTCGATGGAAAAGGACTGGTTTGTCTCACTCCTGAAAAAGGAATGCATAAAGCCTGGTTTTCACAAAACATGAAATATTTAGTAGACACCTATTCATCAGTAGACAAAGAACCTGTTGCTGTTCTTCGTGATAGTGAAAACGGTAAAATACTGATGTCACTTGAAACAGCAGATATCAGCCGATTAATAGCAGAAGGTTGGAAAGCTCCCGAAGTATTTGTAGCAAAAGGTCGAGATGGAAAAACAGATATGTGGGGTTTAATTGTACGTCCTACCAATTTTAACCCTGATAAAAAATATCCAATCATAGAATACATCTATCAAGGACCTGGTGATCAATATGTACCTAAAACTTTTATTTCTTATAATCAATATATGACTTCCTTAGCTGAACTTGGATTTATTGTAGTAATGGTTGATGGTATGGGAACTTCTTTCCGTTCACGCACATTTGAAAATATATGTTATAAAAATCTTAAAGATGCTGGTTTACCCGACCATATAGCTTGGATCAAGGCTGCCGCCAAGGAATATCCTTATATGGACATTGATCGGGTAGGAATATACGGATGCTCAGCAGGGGGACAAGAATCAATGACTGCCGTGCTCTTCTATCCTGAGTTTTATAAAGCAGCTTATTCGGCTTGTGGTTGCCATGATAATCGTATGGATAAGATATGGTGGAATGAACTTTGGTTAGGCTATCCTGTAGGAGATCAATATAAAGAAGGATCGAATGTGGAAAATGCTCATTTATTAAGTCGTCCTTTAATGCTTGTAGTAGGTGAAATGGATGACAATGTTGATCCAGCTTCCACAATGCAAGTTGTCAATGCATTAATTAAAGCCGATAAAGATTTTGATTTAGTAGTTATACCAGGTGCACGGCATACCATGGGTGAAAGCTTTGGTGAACACAAGCGTTACGATTTTTTTGTCCGCCATCTGATGAATATAGATCCTCCTAAGTGGAATGAAATAAAATGATTAGTACTAGTTAATCCTAAATATATCAGTTTTGATTAGTTATAAAACGATATAAGTTTTTTTTAATAAATTAAAGCTCAGACTATTTCACGGTCTGAGCTTTTTTCTAACATAGATCAAAATGTTTAAGAATCAAATACTCATTTTGATTCTTAAAACAGAAACTAGATTATCGGCTACAAAGAAATAAATGGCAAGACCTCTTTTTCGGATTCTCATAGGTCCCAGACCGAAGGGTCATAGGTCTGGGAGAGAAGAGGCTTTTCACTGGGACCTTTCATTGGTCGGTCTGGGACCTATGAAATTAAGCCTACAAAACTTAACAGGATGATGTTTTCACAAACAGAAAGGGGCTTGCACAAATGCAAGCCCCTTTCTATTTCTATCTTTACTAGAATTGAATTAATTAATAACTCTTCTTTCTTTAATTCTAGCTTTCTTACCTGTTAATTTACGCAGATAATAAAGTTTTGCACGACGCACTTTACCTCTCTTATTAACAACTATACTATCAATTGCCGGAGAATCTATGGGGAATATTCTCTCTACTCCTATAGTACCAGACATTTTTCTAACAGTAAAGCGTTTCTTATTACCGTGACCTGCAATTTTAATCACTACTCCACGATATTGCTGAATACGTTCTTTGGTTCCTTCTATAATGCGATATGCTACGGTAATTGTATCTCCCGTTCTAAACTCAGGGAATTCTTTTTCTGTTGCAAATGCATCTTCTGCGATTTTTATTAAATCCATGGCTCTTAAATCTTTTATTTAATTATTTCATTACAACGCAACATATCAAGTAACTCTTCTTTGACAGCGATTGCGCGAAAAGCGTTGCAAATTAACGAAATAAATGGAAGTTAGACAAATAAAACACACTTTGTTTTTAGTAAAACAGTACTAAAAGCCTATTTTCTATTGTAATTCATTATATTTGTAAACGCTAAAAATAAAAAAAAAGCACTCAATGAAACATAAAAACAAACTACTAATAGCCTTTGGGATACTGGGAGCAACACTCCTTTTCGGATGCCAAAGCAATACAAAAAAAAGAACACACGAAATAACCGGCAAACTAGTCCAAATTGACTCTACTTGGGACCCTAAAGCAGATTCTAATTTAATGGAAATAGTAGAACCTTATAAAGCAAAAATAGACAGTGTTATGAATCAAGTAATTGGTGAAGCTGAAATAACTCTTAAATCGCATCGACCAGAAAGTTTGCTCTCTAATTTGGTGGCCGATGTATTAAGGGATGCAGCTACTCCTTTACTAGGACATCCCGCTGACATGGGACTGGTGAATATGGGAGGATTACGAAATATTCTTTCAGAAGGAAAAATTACGGAAGGTGATATCTATGAAATACTTCCTTTTGAAAATTCACTTTGCATTGTAACCTTACAAGGAAAAGACCTTAAACTATTGTTGGAAAACATTGCTTCAGTTAAGGGGGAAGGTGTCAGTAATTTAAACTTAAAGATAACAGAAACCGGACAGATTATAGAGGCTAAAATCAATGGACAACCTCTTGATGAACAGAAAGAGTATACAATAGCTACCATCGACTATCTAGCTGATGGTAATGACGGTATGATTGCTCTAATGCAAGCTAAAGAAAGAATCTGTCCTAAGGGAGCCACGCTACGGGGTTTGTTTCTAGACTACATCAAACAACAAACCGCACAGAATAAAAAGATTTCTGCTCATCTGGAAAACAGAATAACCATCGTTAAAGAATAAAATTATGAATATCACCAGTATAAAGCGTTCGACTTTATTAATCCTTTTTTTATCCTTTTTTCTATCTCTTTTTTCACAAGAAAAGGAATTAATCATTCTTCATACCAGCGACACACACAGCCGCATTGAACCTATTGACTCTAATTCATCCGACCGCTACGCAGGAATGGGAGGAGTAATTCGAAGAGCTGCCTATATCAATGAAAAAAGAGTTGAAGATCCTGATTTACTTCTGTTTGATTGCGGTGATTTTAGTCAAGGAACTCCTTATTACAATTTCTTTAAAGGAGAGATTGAAATTCAAATGATGAATGAGATGGGTTATACAGCAGCAACTATTGGCAATCACGAATTTGATTTTGGTATTGAGAATATGGCTCGTCTTTTTAGAATGGCCAACTTCCCTATTGTCTGCATTAATTATGAAGTTAAAAATACACCATTGGAAGGCTTAGTGAAACCCTATCTTGTATTGGAACGAAAAGGATTAAAGATTGGAGTTTTTGGAGTTGCACCTATACTTGAGGGGTTGGTACAAACTGAACATTATAAGGGTATTGAATTCCATGATCCCATCCCTTTGGCTAATGCTGTAGCTAAAAAGCTAAAAAAAGAAGAAAAATGTGATTTAGTTATTTGTTTATCACATCTTGGATTATATCCTTCGGCTTTAAACAGACTATCTGATGAATACCTAGTGCAAAACACACAAAACATAGATTTAGTACTAGGAGGACATTCACACTCCTTACTTAAAGAGCCTAAGATTTTTCTAAACCAAGCAGGAGAGGGTATCCCGGTAATGCATATAGGCAGCAAAGGTGTTTTTGTAGGAGAGCTCATCTATAAAATTAAATAAAACATATTCAACATTACTTATGAAACGGAATCTGATTCTTTTTTTTATTCTCTATAATTTATCCGTATTATGTGGTTTTGCACAAGTAGAACCCATCTTAACCTATCGCCTACAAAAAGATAAAGCTTGCCGGGTTTGGGTAGACTCTGTATTTAATAAATTAAGCACCCAAGAAAAAGTTGGCCAATTATTTATTTATACCATTGCACCAACTCAAACACAAGCCAATCTAAACCTTTTAAATCAAGCGGTTACAACTCACAAGGTTGGCGGATTACTTTTTTCGGGAGGAGAATTATCCAATCAAGCATTTCTTACGAATGAAGCCCAAAAGAAAACAAAAGTTCCCCTAATGATTACTTTTGATGGAGAATGGGGTTTGTCCATGCGTCTTAAAAACACCCCACTATTCCCTAAAAACGGAATTTTGGGAGCGATACAAGAAAATCACCTTTTATTTGAATATGGAAAAGAGGTGGCTAGGCAATGTAAGGAGCTGGGAGTGCATGTGAATTTCGCTCCTGTGGCAGATGTTAATATCAACCCCAAAAATCCCGTCATTAATGTACGATCTTTTGGAGAAATTCCTAAAAATGTAGCAGACAAAGTAGTATTGTATGCTTCCGGATTAGAAAGTGGAGGTGTTTTATCGGTATGCAAGCACTTTCCAGGACATGGAGATACAGAAACAGATTCTCACCACTCATTGCCTTATTTGCCCTTTAATAAATCTCGTTTAGATAGTGTTGAGTTGTATCCGTTCAAACGAGTCATAGATACCGGTTTAGGAGGAGTCATGGTGGGGCATCTGGAAATTCCTGCATTAGAACCCCAAAAAGGCTTACCCTCTTCTTTAAGTAAAAACATTGTAACTGGTCTTTTGAAAGAAGAATTAGGATTTAAAGGCTTAATATTTACGGATGCTTTAGCAATGAAAGGAGCATCCGCAAAAAACCCGTCACTTCAAGCTCTTAAAGCAGGAAATGATATGGTTTTAACTCCTTCATTACAGATTAAAAAAGAAATTGATGCTGTAATGAAAGCATTAAACTCCGGCGAAATCACTCAACAAGAAATAGACGAAAAATGCAAAAAAGTACTAACCTTCAAATATGCATTGGGGTTAGCTAAAGAACAGAAGATAAAGCTATCCGGACTTGAGCAACGCATTAATACTCCGGAAGCAGAAAATTTAATAAAAAAATTACATCAGGCTGCCGTCATCCTTCTTAAGGATCAAAAAGAATTGCTCCCACTTCCCAGCGAGTTAGAAAAATTAGCTTGGCTACATATAGGTAAAAACGGAGCAGAGCAACTCATAAAAAAACAACTTCCTGCTTCAATGCGAATTGAAAACTTTTCTATTGCAGATTACAACACAAAAGAAAAGCAACTACAATTGATTGACACGCTCTCTACCTATCGACGTATTGTAGTAACAGCAACTGATGCTTCTGTAACAAATCATACTTCCTTTTTAAGTCAGTTTCATAATGAACTCCCCGCCATTGTGCTGCTTTTAACAGACAAAAAACCGTTTGAAAGAGTAGCCGCTTCTCTACAGAATGTATCAACCCTTGTGTGGGGACAAAGCAACCGTGCTGAGGTAAAAGAAGTTATAGGAAAGGCGTTAATGGGCAATGCTACCCTAACCGGAAGATTAGCCTTCAGCGTTGATACGACTTTTAAAGCGGGACAAGGTGTAGATCTACTTTTACATAAACCTTATAAAACTCTATCTAAAGAATTGGGGTTTAATGAGGAAATTCTCTCTAAAATCGATTCTATTGTATTGGATGCGATTCAAGATGGAGCTTTTCCTGGCTGTCAGATTTTAGTGTTAAAAGAAGGAATTAAAGTTTATGATAAGAACTTTGGCACTCAATCCGGAGGTAATTCACCCCATATAAACTCTGAGAGCATGTATGACATTGCCTCACTAACAAAGACATCTGCTACCTTATTAGCTATGATGAAACTATATGACAAAGGGTTATATAATCTATCAGATAAAATTTCTCAATATCTACCCTATCTCAAAAACACAAACAAAGCAAACATCACCATTCAAGAGTTACTCTTTCATGAATCAGGACTCATTGCAAGTATTCCTATTTATCTGGAAATTGTTGACCAAGAGAGCTATCCCGGGCGTTTACTTAGAGCCAATAGAAGTAAACAGCATACGGTTCGATTAGGCTCCAGCACCTGGGGTAATCCCAACTTTAAATTCAAAAAAGAATGGATATCTCCTACGGAAAAAGACCCTTATCTTTGGCCTTTAGGGGATAAACTTTGGCTAAATTATGATTCAAAAAAATTAGTGTTGGATAAAATTATTGATTCCACTTTAAAAACTAAAACATATAGATATAGCTGTTTAGGTTTTATTCTACTACAACAAATGGTGGAACAGTTAGTCAATATGCCGATGGACCAATTTTTATATCAAGAGTTTTATCATCCTATGGAACTGAAACATATTGCCTATCAACCCCTAAAATACTTCCCTAAAGAAGTAATTGTACCTTCAAATGTGGATCGATTCCTTCGCAAAACAACAGTACAAGGTGAGGTTCACGATGAATTAGCTGCTTTTATGGGAGGAGTTTCCGGTAATGCAGGACTTTTCGCCAATGCTTCCGACATAGCTGCCATTCATCAAATGTTATTAGATCAAGGTATATGGAAAGGAAAAAGATATTTGAGTAAAGAAACCTGTCGGTTATTTATTACTACAACATCAAGAATCAGTAGGCGTGGACTTGGCTTCGACAAACCTACTAAACCAACTACTTTAGCTGCAAACCCTTGTGCAAAAGAAGCTCCTCTCTCCACTTTTGGGCATACAGGTTTTACCGGAACTTGTGCTTGGATTGACCCAGACAACCACCTTATCTATGTTTTTCTAAGCAATAGAACCTACCCCAATGTTTATCCAAATAAACTCTATCGTTTAAATGTCAGAGAGAAAATTCAAAAAACCATCTATGATGCTTTCATTAGAGGTGGAACAATAAAAAATTAATGTCGCAATATATTACCGCGATAGATTTAAAATAGCAGTTAAACAATCAACTTTCATACAAATCAATTTAGAAGAATAAGGAAAATCCTTAAAATTTAAGTCATTATTCTTCCGGAATAAAAAACATCAATATATTATTATGAATATATTAAACATCTTGTTACTTCAAAACTTAGATCCAACACTATCTTTTAGTAATATTATTTTTGCTTTAACACCCATATTATTACTGATTTTCCTTATGGGAATACTTAAACTATCGGGAGATAAAAGTGCTGTATTGACCTTAATCACTACTGTAATTTTTGCTTTTTTTGTCTTTGACTTCTCTATGAATGATATTGGTATAACCACAATTTATGGAATAACGAAAGCCTTTTTCCCTATATTGTTCATCATTATTATGGCCATATTTAGCTATAATATCTTAATGCATACCCAATATATGGAAGTAATTAAACAACAATTTGTATCCATATCATCTGATCGAAGTATTCAAGTGTTGCTTTTAACTTGGGGATTTGGTGGACTATTAGAAGGCATGGCCGGTTTTGGAACGGCTGTTGCCATTCCGGCAGCAATCTTAATAGGATTAGGATTCGCTCCAGTTTTCTCAGCTGTGGTTAGTTTAATTGCAAACAGTGTAGCTACTGCATTTGGATCGGTTGGAGTTCCTGTCTTTGTCTTAGCAGAACAAACCGGCATTGAAAATATTCAAACTTTAAGTACACAGGTAATTATACAATTATCGCCCTTAATGTTCATTATTCCTTTCATTTTACTTTGCCTAACTGAATTCACCCTAAAAAAACTACCCAAATATTTAATACTAAGTTTCTTAGTAGGGGGAGTCTCACTTTTAGTCCAATTTATTGCAGCAAAATATATGGGTGCAGAAACACCTGCTATTTTAGGAAGCATAGCCTCAATTTTTACAATCATTATCTATGCAAAGATTACAGAAAGAAAAGATAAAAGAGAAAAAAACAGGATAAAAAGACTTGAGATTCTAAAAGCATGGAGTGTTTATGGAAGTATTCTTATCTTAATCATTTTAGTTAGCCCTATACTTCCATTACGCTCAATCTTAACATCACTATGCTCCACATCTCTGGATTTTACCATAGGATCTGTAGGAACGAAAACAATAACTATCTATTGGTTGGTTGATACTGCAGTACTATTATTTGTAGGTTCAATGATAGGAGCTATTATCCAAGGTGCTAAATTGAAAGAACTGTTTAAAATATTAGGGAAGGTTATCCTTTCACAACAAAAAACAATAATCACAGTATGTTCATTAATTATTTTATCGTCAATAATGGATTTTTCTGGTATGATTGGAGTTGTAGGCTTAGCCTTAGCACAAGTAACAGGTTCCTTTTATCCGTTATTTGCACCAACAGTAGGCTGTTTAGGAACGTTCTTGACTGGTAGTGACACCTCCTCAAATATTCTATTTGGTAAATTACAAGTTTCTGTATCACATGCCACCGGAGCTGATCCCAGCTGGTTGGCAGCAGCAAATACAGCAGGGGCTACCGGAGGTAAGATTATATCTCCACAAAGCATCGCTATTGCCACTTCAGCTTCTAATCAACAAGGACAAGAGGGGAATATAATGAAAAAAGCAATGCCTTATGCCCTGCTATACATTATTGTGGTAGGATTAATGGTTTATTTTATTCCTAAAATATGACACAATGGTTTATAACTAAGGATAAGAAAAAGGCGAGTAAACATTTGATTTACTCGCCTTTTTTCTATCTAATATGAAATATCTTATTCTTCCATGTCTTTCAATTCCCAAGCTAAGGCACTAGCACCTAAAACAGCTGCATCAGAATCTTTTAATTCAGAAACCAACAATTTAGTCTTACCTTTGAAAATATTTAAGATATTTTCGTCAATAGATTTTTTTATGGGTTTTATAATATAATCACCTGCCTTTGTTAAGCCTCCAAATAGTACAATTGCTTCAGGACTTGAAAAAGCAATGGCATCTGCTAATGCTTCTCCTAATAATTTTCCTGTTTTATCAAATATTTCTTTAGCTAAAATATCACCTTGAACAACAGCGTCATAAACATCCTTAGAAGTAATGTTCTCAACATCTAAACTCCTTAATAAACTGCTTTCTGTACTTGAAGCTAACACCTCGCGTGCTGTGCGGGCTAAACCTGTTGCTGAACAATAGGCTTCTAAACAACCTTTTCTTCCACAACCACAAAGACGACCATTTTCACGACGAACAATTGTGTGTCCTAGTTCACCGGCAAAACCATCATGCCCATAAACTACTTGCCCATTAATTACAATTCCACTACCAACTCCGGTTCCTAAAGTAAGCATAATGAAGTCTTTCATTCCACGAGCAACCCCATATGTCATTTCTCCAACAGCAGCAGCATTAGCATCATTAGTTAACGCAGTAGGAATACCTAGTTTTTCTTCAATCATGGAAGCTAATGGAATAATGACTCCTTTCCATGGAAGATTTGGTGCAAATTCAATAGTTCCTTTATAAAAATTCCCATTAGGTGCACCGATACCTATGCCTTTAATCTTTTCAATACCTCCTTGTGCTTTGATTAAAGGCAAAAGATTTTCGCATAACTTATCAACATACTCTTCTACTGTTTTACTTCCAACAGTTTTAATAGCAGCGCTTGATATTATGTTTCCTCGTGCATCTACAATACCAAAAACTGTATTAGTACCCCCAATATCTACACCTACTACATATGGCTTTTCTATATTTGTGCTTTCCATATCTATTTATTTAATTTATGTAATGATTTGTTTACAATATTACATAAAGAAGACATAGAAAACAACATTCCATCTCTTTTTTTCACTCTAAATTTTCTTAGATCTCAACTTTCCCTTACAACAGAGATAGAAAAAAGAAAATAGATTCTTAAAAATTAAACTGAATCAAATGATATTCTATAGATAAAATAGAATAATGATTTTACTATAATGGATTATGAAATCCATATAGAAAAAATATGAAAAAAATCAATAGCTATTTTTTCATTAATTGAATGCCGTTGGGAAGCAAAGTAATTAAGCGTTTTTTATAAAGGTCTCCTATTGCTTTCTTGAACGTTTTTTTACTAACCTTAAATGCATCGTAAATATCTTCTGCAGGACTTTTATCGTGATAAGGTAAGAATCCATCTTCCATCTCTTCAAGTTTTTCAAGAAGTATATCCGAAAATTCAACAACATTCTTTTTACCGGCAAGTTGTAAGGAAACATCTACTTTTCCATCAGGCCGTATTTGCTGTATATATCCACATAACTGCATACCAATATCAACAGGTTGAAAGATTTCATTGCTATATATTAAACCGCCATATAGATTATTGATAATTACCTTATAGCCTAAATCTGTCTTAGCCCATATCAGTAAATCAACTTTATCTCCTTGAGATAAATCGGTTGCTGTTGGCCTGACTAAAAATGAATCTATTCTTGAAGAAGCTACAATACGATAGGTTGCATCATCTATATAAGTATAAACAACATATTTCTCCCCTTTTTGCATCTTTGTTTTCTGTTCACCAAAAGGAACAAACAAATCTTTCATCAATCCCCAATCTAAAAAAGCTCCATACTCATTTGTCCATACTACTTCCAAATAAGCATACTGGCCGACTTGAACCAAAGGTGTTTTAGTTGTAGCTACTATGCGCTCTTCACTATCCAAATACAGAAAGACGTCAATAACATCTCCAATTTTAGAATCTGAAAGAACATACCGTTGTGGCAATAAAATTTCACCTAATACTCCTCCATCAAGATACTGACCAAAATCTACTTCTTTTACAATTTCTAATTGATTAAACTTTCCTAATTGTATTTCCATTATCCTACTGATGTTTCGTTCTTTTTAATTACATCTTGTATGAGTAATCCGCATAAATTTAGCCCAAATATTGCAGTAATATGTGCTAAAGACCCATTAATTCTTTGCTTCCCCTTTAATATGCTATGAGCTGCCTCTTTAGAAGGAATAAGTTTCTCATCACTGAAAACACATAACACCTCTTTTTTAAGTTGGATTTGCTCTTTTTTTAATCGCCTTCGCAAGGAAGAGGCCAAAGGACAACCATGAACTTTCCAAAACTCTGCAGTTTTTATAAGATTAGGATTGACTTTCAAAGCAGCCCCCATAGATGAAAAAACAGTTGCGTCTGTTTGATTTGTAGCATACACTAGTAAATCAACTTTATCTTCTATGGAATCTATTGCATCAATAACATAATCATAAGAAGAAAGATTAAATTCATTTCTGTTTTCCGAAGTATAACGCCCATAAAGAGAAGTAATGGAAGCATTAGGATTTATAGAAAGTAAACGTTCTTTTAGAACATCTACTTTAATTTTTGAAACTGTATTTGTTGTTGCCATTAATTGACGATTTATATTCGTTATATCCACCTTATCCATATCTACAATCGTCAAATGATGAACGCCGGATCTGACTAAAGCTTCTGCACACCAACTTCCCACTCCCCCTACACCAAATAAGATGACTTTAACCCGGGATAGAGAGTCCATAACCCAATCCCCTAACAGTAAATTCGTCCTTTCAAATCGTTGTTTCTCCATACCGGCTCCAAAGATAAGATTTTTTTTAACAGCCTATTGGTTCATTTCTTTAAATAGTAAAGGCCCCATAGTCTAAACTACAGGGCCTTGAACT
>CAZFXK010000067.1:0-5486 GCA_964522975.1 uncultured Bacteroides sp.
AAATTTCAGTTAGTTTTTGAAAATTAAATGATCATTTGTAGCATCAACCATAATGGGTTTTGTTTTATCTACTTCATCAGCTAAAAGTTTTTTAGATAAATCATTCAATAAATAACGTTGAATAGCACGTTTTACCGGACGAGCTCCAAATTCAGGATTATATCCTACTTCTGATAAGAAGTTAATGGCAGCTTCGGTTAAGTTCAATTGGACTCCAGTGTCAGATAATCTATCTTTGACTGATTTAATTTGAAGTAGAACAATCTGTCTGATTTCTGCTTGCGTTAAAGGTAAGAACATAATGGTTTCATCAATACGATTTAAGAATTCAGGTCGAATGGTTTTCTTCAACATATTCATTACTTCTCCTTTTGTTTCTTCAATGATCTCTTCTTTATTTTTTTCACTGATTTTCTCCATCTGGCTTTGGATATAACTACTACCTAAGTTAGAAGTCATGATGATTATAGTGTTCTTAAAGTTTACCATCCTGCCTTTATTGTCGGTTAAACGGCCATCATCTAATACTTGTAATAAGATGTTGAACACATCAGGATGGGCTTTTTCAATTTCATCAAATAATACTACAGAGTATGGTTTGCGTCGAATCGCTTCTGTTAACTGTCCACCTTCATCATATCCTATATATCCAGGAGGAGCTCCTACCAAACGAGAAACACTATGTTTCTCTTGATATTCACTCATATCAATGCGAGTCATCATGGATTCATCATCAAAAAGGAATTCTGCTAATGCCTTTGCTAACTCAGTTTTTCCGACCCCCGTAGTTCCTAAAAAAATAAAAGAACCAATTGGTCGTTTAGGATCTTGAAGTCCTGCACGACTTCTTCTTACTGCATCAGAGACAGCTTCAATTGCTTCGTGTTGGCCAACTACCCTTTTCTCTAATTCATCTTCTAAGTGGACTAATTTATCTTTTTCACTTTGAAGCATTTTATTTACAGGAATGCCGGTCCAACGAGAAACTACTTCTGCAATGTCTTCAGAGTCAACCTCCTCTTTAATCATAGCCTGATTTCCTTGCATTCTATGAAGTTCATTTTGGGTTTCTTCTATATCTTGATTTAGTTCTTGTAATTTGCCATAACGAATTTCAGCAACCTTACCATAATCTCCTTCTCGCTCCGCTCTTTCGGCTTCAAACTTCAAGTTTTCAATTTCTATTTTATTTTGTTGAATCTTGTTGATTAGGCCTTTTTCGTTTTCCCATTTTGCTTTGAATGATTTTTCCTCTTCTTTTAATTCAGCTAATTCTTTGCTCAATTTGTTAAGTTTCGGTTCATCCTTCTCACGTTTTATGGCTTCACGTTCAATTTCCAATTGCATGATTTTACGAGAAATCTCATCTAACTCTTCCGGGACAGAATTAATTTCCATACGCAATTTAGCTGCCGCTTCATCCATTAAATCAATGGCTTTATCCGGTAAGAATCGATCGGTTATGTATCGATTGCTTAACTCAACAGCTGCGATGATTGCATCATCTTTAATTCGTACATGGTGATGATTTTCATAACGTTCTTTCAACCCTCTTAAAATAGAGATTGAGCTCAATGTGTCCGGTTCATCTACTTGTACGACCTGAAAACGACGTTCAAGAGCTTTATCTTTCTCGAAATATTTCTGATATTCATCTAAGGTAGTGGCTCCAATACTTCGCAATTCACCACGGGCTAAAGCCGGTTTAAGAATATTTGCTGCATCCATGGCTCCGTCACCTCTACCAGCACCTACAAGAGTGTGTATTTCATCAATGAATAGAATGATTTCGCCTTCCGATTGTTTCACTTCATTAATAACCGATTTTAGTCGCTCTTCAAACTCACCTTTGTATTTTGCACCGGCAACTAAAGCCCCCATATCCAATGAATAAATTTGTTTATTTTTTAGATTTTCGGGCACATCGCCTCTCAGTATACGATTAGCTAAGCCTTCTACTATAGCCGTTTTACCGGTACCGGGTTCACCTATCAATATAGGATTGTTTTTTGTTCGCCTGCTTAAAATCTGTAATACTCTTCTGATTTCTTCATCACGGCCAATAACCGGATCTAATTTTCCATTGCGTGATGCTGCTATTAAGTTTGTTGCATATTTTTCTAAAGACTGATAGGTGTCTTCACTTGATTGTGAAGTTACACGCTGACCTTGACGCAAGTCATCAATGGCTGCACGCAAATTTTTCTCATTAACTCCTGCATCTTTAAGAATAGCAGAAGCGTTACTTTTGACTAAGAGTAGAGATAAAAGCAAATGCTCCAATGATACAAATTCATCTTTCATATCGGTCGCTAACTGAGTAGCTTTCTGAAAAATTTCATTTAAAGATGAACTCATATATGGACTTCCTCCTGATACTTTAGGATACGAAGCAACCTCTTTCTCTACAATTTTCTGAATCTGTTGGTCATTTAACCCTAGTTTTTGGAATATGAAAGGAGTGACATTTTCTCCCACTTTCATAATTCCCAACAACAAGTGAGCGGGTTCAATCACTTGTTGACCATTACTTTGTGCTGTATTTAAAGCAGATTGAACGGCCTCTTGTGATTTAATTGTGAAATTGTTGAAATTCATTTTTTATGTAATTTATTGTTGTTTCTACTTTGAATCTTCTCAATTATTTATATCACAAACTCTTTACCAAATCTATTTTGGTTATACTTTTTGAGAGGTGGTGACAATTTGTCTGTTAATTTCTGCATTGTAAAAACTCACAAAAAGAAAAGTAATTGTAAAAAAAGAGAAAAGTGTTCTATGATTCTATATTATAGAGTTTCTTATTGTTGTTTATAGTGTTGAATAAGAATGAATAGTATATGTTATTTTTACTTTTAAAAGAGGAAAATGCAGATTGTTTTTATGCTGACATTTTGACGGTTTATTTTTCTTATTCTATTACGATGATTAAGAGTAGTCTTTATTGTATCTTTATTCGTTATTAAAAACAATACGTATAATTTATAATATGAAACAAAAGATAAAATTTGAAAATACGGTATTCCTTTTTGATTCAGCATTTTATAATTTCATTGTAGCTGATATAAAAAGATACTTTGAATCTTCGTTAAATAGAGAGTTTTCCTCCATAGATCTTGCCGATTTAATAACTTATTTAGCTTTGGATATGGGAATTCAAGTGGGAGATAATACAATTCAGCTATTATGGGTTTTTGATAAAAATACCCCGGAATTATATTTTACTCAGCCATCTGACTTAATGCAAGATTTAGATGGAAAAGCTTTTCAAAATGAATTGGGTGAGTTTTTGATGGCATCGGTTTCTACAGAAAATTTAGTTCCCATTGGAGAATTGTATGCCGAAATTTTGCAGATGGCTTTAGAAAGCGAAGAGGTACAGAAAATAGCATTGGTTGCTGATTATAACTCGTATGGTAATTTACTTTATCAGCTTTTAAATACTTCGATAGTGAAGGAAAAGAAAAAAGAGGTGATTTTGTTTGCTATGGGAGATGTTAATCAACAAGAAGGAGTAGAGAATGAGATTTTAGCTTATCCATTAATGCAAGCCTTAGGCATTAAGGCTGACGATTTAAAAGATTGATTTAAATGACAATAATGGATTTTAGATTGAAGGTTTTCCTTAGCGTATCCCATAATCAAAGTTTTACTAAGGCTTCAAAAGAGTTATTCATTACACAGCCCGCTATATCCAAGCATATTCAGGAATTAGAGGCCACATATCAGGTGAGATTATTCAATCGGGGAGGAAAAGAAGTTTCTCTAACAACATCAGGTAAAATTCTTTATCGTTATGCTACAGAAATAGCATCACTTTATAAAAAGATAGAATATGAAATGGGGTTACTTCATGAAGACTTGGTGGGGGAGTTGCGTTTGGGGGCTAGTACAACGATTGCTCAATATATTTTGCCTCCTATCTTAGCTCGCTTTATCAATCAGTTTCCCTCAGTGAAGCTAACTCTAATTAGCGGAAATTCTCGCGAAATTGAGAATTTGTTACTGAAAAATCAAATAGATCTTGGTTTAATCGAAGGATTGCATCGTTCTTCTGAATTTAAATATGTCTCTTTCATGAAAGATGAACTTGTAGTTGTAAAGAGTAAGCCCAGAGGTAAAGCTCAAATTGAAACTTTATCGATTGAAGATTTCAAACAAGCACCTTTAGTACTTAGAGAACGAGGATCGGGTACCTTGGAAGTTTTAGAGAAAACATTGAATAAACATCACGTAAAATTATCCGATTTAAATGTTATTATGCATTTAGGTAGCACGGAGAGCATAAAGCTTTTCTTACAAGAAACAGATGCATTGGCTGTAGTTTCTGTACGATCCATTTATAAAGAATTATTTAGTGGAACATTTTATGTTATTGATATTGAGGATTTATTGATGGAACGTGACTTCTGTTTAGTTTTACCTCATGGGGCAGAAGAAGGTTTACATAAAAAGTTCATGGATTATATTTTGTATAACGAAAAGTTATGACGCATAAAAATAAACGATTGGTGTATATGTAAAGGCTGATGTATCTTTGTCGTGTAAAAATAATTTTTAATAATGAACACATTAGTAGCTTTTCTACACGACAAGAGAAAACCCATTTATTGGAGTCTGTCTCTATTTTTATTACTCTTTTTATTTCTTGATTATATTCCCGGTTTATCCCGTTATACCTCTTGGATAACCCCTCCTGTCTCACTTTTTTTGGGTTTGGCTTTTGCTTTAATCTGTGGTCAAGCTTATCCTAAGTTCAATAAGAAAGTCTCTAAATATTTACTTCAATATTCTGTAGTGGGGTTGGGCTTTGGTATGAACTTACACCAATCTTTAGCTTCAGGAAAAGAAGGAATGACATTTACCATAGCTTCTGTTGTAGGAACTTTATTTTTGGGTGCTATAATTGGTTACAAGTTGCTTAAAATGGATTGGAGTACTTCTTATTTAATCAGTGTAGGAACTGCAATTTGTGGTGGAAGTGCCATTGCTGCCGTAGCTCCTGTTATAAAAGCTAAGGAAAGTTCTATTTCTATTTCATTAGGAACAGTATTTATCTTAAATGCTGTTGCTTTATTTATCTTTCCGGTCATAGGCGGATGGTTGGATTTATCTCAACACCAGTTTGGTACATGGAGTGCTATTGCCATACACGATACGAGTTCCGTAGTAGGTGCAGGAGCCGCTTTTGGTGAAGAAGCTTTAGAAATCGCTACTACAATTAAGTTAACCAGGGCTTTGTGGATTATACCAGTTGCACTTGTTACTTCCATTTTAAGTAACAAAGGGAATCATAAAATAACCATTCCTTGGTTCATTGTGTTTTTTATTTTAGCTATGATTCTGAACACTTTTGTTCTAAGTGATATTGTGCCACAGGTTGGTGTTGTTATAAATGGAATAGCACGTAAAGCTTTAATTTTTACCTTGTTCTTTATTGGTGCTTCACTCTCCGTAGACGTTTTGAAGAATGTGGGTTTTAAACC
>CAZFXK010000067.1:5586-14653 GCA_964522975.1 uncultured Bacteroides sp.
TCTTCTGCCAGTTCAGGATTATCTGCAATACATTGTTTTGCTGCATCACGGCCTTGTCCTAAACGTGTTTCTTTATAGCTATACCAAGAGCCGCTTTTAGTTATCACCCCTAAGTCAGAACCTAAGTCTACAATTTCACCATCTTTACTGATTCCTTTACCAAACATGATATCAAATTCTGTTTTTCGGAATGGGGGGGCTACTTTGTTCTTAACAATGCGTACACGTGTTTGATTGCCTAAGATTTCTTCACCATCTTTTATGGGTTGTCCTCTCCTAATGTCAATTCTGACTGAAGCATAGAACTTTAAGGCGTTTCCTCCGGTCGTAACTTCCGGACTACCAAACATAACCCCTATTTTTTCGCGTAACTGGTTAATGAAAATACAGGTAGTCTTCGTTTTACTAACAGCCGATGTTAATTTACGTAGAGCTTGCGACATTAATCGAGCTTGGAGCCCGACTTTGTTTTCGCCCATTTCTCCTTCTATTTCGGCTTTTGGTGTTAATGCTGCTACTGAGTCTATTACAATAATATCTATGGCAGAAGAACGAATTAATTGTTCTGTAATTTCCAATGCTTGCTCTCCATTATCAGGTTGTGATATCAAGAGATTATTGATATCTACCCCTAAGTTTGCCGCATAAAAACGGTCAAAAGCATGTTCTGCATCAATGAATGCAGCAATGCCACCTGCTTTCTGTGCTTCAGCAATAGCGTGTATCGCTAAAGTGGTTTTTCCCGATGACTCAGGACCATATATTTCTATTACTCTTCCTCTAGGGTATCCTCCAACGCCTAAAGCTATATCAAGTCCAAGGGAGCCGGTAGGTATCACCTCTATCTCATCAGAGATATGGTCATCTCCCATTTTCATGATAGAACCCTTACCAAAGTTCTTCTCAATTTTGTCCATTGCAACTTGAAGCGCTTTAAGTTTCTCTCCTAAAACTTCTTGTTTTTCCTCTTTTTTTGCCATTTTTTATTTTAAAATTTGTGCTGTATGTTCTTTTGTCTTTACCTCTTTAGGACCAATGATTCTCTCAATAATCCCTTCTTCATCAATGATGAAGGTTGTGCGGAATGTACCCATATAAGTCCTGCCAAAGTTTTTTTTCTCACCCCATACTCCAAATTTCTGAACCAACTCTTTCTCAGTGTCGGCAATTAAAGTAAATGGAAG
This sequence comes from uncultured Bacteroides sp., assembly GCA_964522975.1. Taxonomy (GTDB): domain Bacteria; phylum Bacteroidota; class Bacteroidia; order Bacteroidales; family Bacteroidaceae; genus Bacteroides_E. Next base: position 6,771 of record CAZFXK010000067.1, read on the forward strand.
ATTATTCTTATCAATAAAACGTTGATGAGACTTTTCATTATCAATGCTAACTCCTATTACTTCATAACCTTCTTTTTGAAGTAGGCTATAATTGTCTTTTAGATTGCAAGCTTGTGCTGTACAACCCGGGGTGCTATCCTTAGGATAAAAATAAAGAACTACCTTTCTTCCTTTGTAATTACTTAAATATATTTTTTGCCCATTTTGATCTATCCCTAAATAATCGGGGGCTTTATCTCCAATTTTCATTATAATTCTAAATCAGTATTAAACTTTTCGTGCCAAGGAAGGCCTTGTTTATTTAATTGCTCCATAAATGGATCCGGATCAAATTCTTCCACATTGAATACACCCGGTTTTCTCCAAACACCTTGTAAAAATAATAGAGCCCCAATGGTTGCAGGAACTCCGGTAGTGTAGCTAACTCCTTGCATACCCGTTTCTTTATAGGCCGCTTGGTGGCTACAGTTATTATATACATAGTATGTTAATTCCTTTCCGTCTTTAATGCCACGAATACGGCATCCAATAGAGGTTTCTCCGGTGTATTTTTCACCTAAATCTTGTGGGTCAGGTAGAACGGCTTTTAAGAACTGTAGAGGTACTATTTTTTGACCGTTATAATCTATTGGCTCAATGCTGGCCATGCCAATGTTTTGAATGACTCGGAGATGAGTTAAGTATTCTTCACCAAATGTCATCCAAAAGCGAGCTCTTTTGATGGTAGGAAAGTTTTTTACTAAAGATTCCAACTCTTCGTGATAAAGTAAATACGATTCTTTTGGCCCAATATTGGGATATGTAATGGGTTGATGAATTTCTAACGGTTTTGTGGTTACCCATTCGCCATTTTTATAGAAACGTCCATTTTGAGTAATTTCCCGGATATTTATTTCCGGGTTAAAATTGGTAGCAAAAGGTCTTTTATGATCTCCTGCATTACAATCTACAATATCTAAATAATGTATTTCATCAAAGTGGTGTTTCGCTGCATAAGCCGTGAATATGCCTGTTACTCCGGGATCGAATCCACAACCTAAAATGGCTGTTAGTCCTGCTTCCTTAAACCGATCTTGGTATGCCCATTGCCAACTGTATTCAAATTTAGCTTCATCTTTGGGCTCATAGTTAGCGGTATCCAAGTAGTTAACTCCACATTCCAAGCATGCGTCCATAATGGTTAAGTCTTGGTAGGGTAGTGCTACATTGATTACGATATCAGGTTTGAATTCATTAAAAAGAGCTACTAGCTCTTCTACTTTATCCGCATCAACCTGTGCGGTTTTTATATTAGGATTGCCAACTGCTTTAACAATTTCATCACATTTTGATTTTGTGCGACTTGCAATCATTATTTCTTTAAAAACATCTGCATTTTGTGCCACCTTATGTGCTACAACAGTACCTACTCCTCCTGCACCAATGATAAGAACTCTATCCATAGTTTACTATTTATTTTAATGATTATATGCTTTATACTATTCTATTATTAGAGCAAATATACATTATATATTTATAAGAATTTGCTTTTCTTCTGCACTTTCTAATCTATTGGTAAAGTTGTTTGAATATTCTTTTTTAATATTTATTATTCAATATGGATGCAGTATTTCTAGTATCTCTCCATTTATTTAGTAAGTTTATTATAAAATATTACAAGAATAAAAAATTGTGTTTATGGAAAAAAGACTTTTTTCTTTTATCGGATTATTAAGTTTTTCATTTTTACTGCTTATGAGTTGTGCAACTTCAAAAAATACCTTAGCATTCTCTGAATTGAATGGAGAATGGAATATAATAGAAATAGAAGGAGAGGTAGTTGTTCCTGCGGATCATCAACCTTTTCCTTATGTTGGCTTTGATACCTCAACCGGACGTTTGTATGGAAATAGTGGTTGTAACCGAATGATGTCGTCCATTACCCCGGGGGAAATTACCGGAGAAATTGTTATAGGTGCTGTTGCCGGAACTCGTATGGCTTGTCAAGATATGACATTAGAACAAAAAGTATTGCAGGCCATGGCAAAAGTTAAACGTTATGAAAGAATAGATGAACAAAAAATAGCTTTATGCGATATAGGAAATCAACCTGTATTGATCTTAGATCCTAAGGAAGGAAAGGCAGACATAGCTATTTTGAATGGAGAGTGGTTTATAACCACGGTTAATGATCAAGCCATTTCTTTTGATATGTATAAACAACCTGTCATATCTTTTAATACAGAAGAAGAACGAGTTAATGGTTTTTCCGGATGTAATAATTTTATGGGGAGTTACAAAGTAGATGAAAAAATAAATCATTCCATATCTTTCCCTAGTTTAGCTTCTACTATGATGGCTTGTGTGGAAAACATGGAATTGGAAAGAAATGTATTAAATGCTCTTAATGAAGTGAGATTATACAAACAAACGGTAGAAGGATTGGAATTGTGTGATGCCGAAGGTAAAAGAGTTGTGACATTATTGAAGAAATAATATTTAGGGTTTATTAGAAAAATGAAAAAGGAAAAAGGAAGTTGCATTTGTGCAGTTTCCTTTTTTTTATACTGTTTATTGAAAACAGAAATGCTATTTTGTATTATAATGAATGAGGTTTATTCTTTCAATTTCTCATTGTTGGTCTATGGCTTATAACTAAGGTACCTTTTGTTGCTCCCAGACCGACCGCTATTTGGTCTGGGTTACAACCCTGCTCGGTCTGGGTTAAACTGATGCTCGGTCTGGGACCTTTCAAATCAAAATTCGGCTTGGAATTTTACAGTAATGATTTTTATTTCTTTAATAATAAGGATATGATGATGGGAGCTCCAAAGAGAGCGGTAACCGCATTGATGGGTAAAGTCCCTTGTAATCCCGGCAGTTGTGAAATTAAATCACAGACCAACATAATGATTGCTCCACAGCAAATGGAGCCGGTTAAAACGATTCTATGGTTTGAGGTTTTGAAAAGCCCTCTTGCTATATGGGGAGTTGTGATTCCTATAAAAGCAATGGGACCCGTAAAAGCTGTGGTTGTTCCGGCTAATAAAGCGGTTAGTATTAAAACCAGCATTCGTAGTTTCTTGATGGAAAACCCTAATCCTTGAGCATAGTTTTGTCCTAATAATAAAGCATTCAATGGCTTTTGAAGAAGTAAAGATCCCATGATGCCAATGAATACAAATAAAAAAAGCACCTTAATCTGATCCCATCCCACAGCAGATAAACTACCAAATGTCCAAGTGACAAATAGCTTCAATGTGTCCGGATTACTTATACTTTGAAGAATACTAACAATGGCACCGGTAAAATAACCAATCATTAATCCCACAATGAGCAAAGATACAATCTGTCGAACCCGCATTGCAATGAAAATAACCAAGAGTAAAATGACACTTGCACCTAAAATGGCAGCAATTACTTGCGACCATCCACTTAAATAGTTAAGTACAGGGAGAGATATGCCCGATAAAGTTAAAAGTGCCACCCCCAGACTTGCTCCGGAGGTAACCCCTAATACATCCGGGCCTGCCAAAGGATTACTGAATAAAGTCTGCATTAAAACCCCGGCAACAGCTAAACCGGAGCCGGTTAATATTGCTGTAAGGGCTTTAGGTAAACGATGATTCAATAAAATTTCCCGTTGAATATAAGCTTCAGGATTTCCGGTTATGGCTTCCCATAATTCAGAAAGTGAAAAAATGACACTTCCGAATATCAAGTCGGCCATGAAAGCAAGGACTAAAAGAATAATTAATAGGATGAAAATTTTCTTCATGATTTCGGATAAAATTTATTTTAACTTCTCCATAAAGGTAAGCTCATAATCGGGAAGTAGAGTAGGGTGCGCTATTTTTATTAAGTCTTTCAATAACAAATCAGGACGAGCTACTCCTAGTTCCCAATAATCATTTCCTCCTCTTTTATTTATTCGTTTATTTACATTATAAACTTCACCTGTTTTGTAGGCATTAAATAATTTGTATCGTTTGTCAAAAGTAACCATTTCATCTAAGGTTGAAGCTTGTACGTTTATCCACAAGTCGGCATTGTTAAAGTAAACCAACGCCTCTTCAATTGTGGTGGATAGGCTTCCTCTACTTTGATTTTCAGCATAATAATAGTAGATTCCTGCATCGTTTAAAAGTTGAGCATTGAAGCTTTTTCCTCCCGGCATTGACCATGAACCTCTGAAGTCTTGTCCTACTAAAGCCGATGGTTTTTCAATGTCAGCTTTAGATACAATTTCTTTTGCTTCCAAATATTTAGCTTCTATGTCAAGAAAAAGTTCGTTGGCTAACGAGTCTTTATCAAAGAAAGCACCTATGAATTTTATCCATTCAGATCTGCCTAATAAGGTTTCTTCCTGCCATTCAATATTATATATAATGTGTAACCCTGTTTGTCTTAGCCGTTTTGTGTTTTCATCTTCTGCATTATAGGCTGATGTCATTACGGCATTGGGGTGTAAAAGTAATAAGCGTTCAATATCTAAATTATAGGCATCTCCTAGATCCACGATTTCATTGCGCTTAATTTTGTTGTGTATGTACGGACTAAAAATGTAATCGGAGCTACATACTCCTACAATTTTGTCATTTAGTCCTAATAAATCAAGAAAACTTAGATATGTAACCGAATTCACCATTAACTCCTTGATGGGAATGTGTATGGTTTGTCCATCTTCCGGTGTTTGTGTGGTTGAGTCTTTTACTAAATAGTAGGTTTCGTAAATAGTTCCTGGATTCCAAGGATTAAAAACTGTAATTTGTGTATATGTTTTGTTGGAATAGTCAATGTCAAATCCTTTTGCATAAGTAAGAGTAGAGGAATGCGTTTTAGTCTTCTGTCTATTTTTACTGGAAGTTTGCCGACATGAAGTTAGACTAAGAAAAAATAGTAATAAGATATAGATAAAATAGGTTGGTTTCATTTTTAAGTAAGTTAAGGAAGATAATAAAGACAAAAATAGTAATTATTTCAAGGTTAGAATAATAAAACAAGAGGGATAAATGAGCTTTAAAAACTCTGACGAATTGTCATAAAAGAAAAACATATACAGATTTCATGGGTTTGGCACAGGGTTTGTTTTTATAAGATTGAAAAGCCGATTGTATAAAAGAAGTCAAAAGGCTACTTTCATAAAAAGAATAAGAATAAAATAAACAATTAAAATTTAAAATAGATCATGGGAAAAATTATTGGAATTGATTTAGGAACCACAAACTCATGCGTTGCGGTATTTGAAGGTAACGAGCCTGTTGTAATAACCAATGATGAAGGAAAAAGAACAACACCTTCCATTATTGGTTTTGATGGAGATGAACGCAAGGTAGGAGATCCTGCAAAACGTCAGGCAATTACTAATCCACAACGTACGGTTTCTTCCATTAAACGTTTTATGGGAGAAACTTGGGATCAAGTTCAGTCGGAGGTAGCTAATGTACCTTATAAAGTGATTAAAGGAGAAAATAACACCCCTCGGGTAGATATTGATGGGCGTTTATATACACCTCAAGAATTGTCAGCTATGATACTTCAGAAAATGAAAAAAACAGCTGAAGATTATTTAGGTCAAGAGGTTTCTAATGCTGTAATTACCGTACCTGCTTATTTCTCTGACTCACAACGTCAAGCTACAAAAGAAGCCGGACAAATTGCGGGTTTGAATGTAAAACGTATTGTGAATGAGCCAACTGCAGCTGCTTTAGCTTATGGGTTAGATAAGGTTCATAAGGATATGAAAATAGCCGTATTTGACTTAGGTGGTGGTACTTTCGATATTTCCATCTTAGAGTTTGGAGGTGGTGTTTTTGAAGTTCTTTCAACAAATGGTGATACTCACTTGGGTGGAGATGATTTTGACCAAGTAGTCATTAATTGGTTGGTTGAGGAGTTTAAAAAAGATGAAGGTGCGGACTTAACAAAAGATCCGATGGCAATGCAGCGTTTGAAAGAGGCTGCCGAGAAAGCTAAGATTGAATTGTCATCTACTACAAGTACTGACATCAATCTTCCATACATTATGCCGGTAGATGGTGTGCCTAAACACTTAGTTAAGAAAATCTCTCGAGCTAAATTTGAATCTTTAGCACACGATATTATTCAAAGATGTCTAGCTCCTTGTCAAAAAGCAATGAGTGATGCCGGATTGAAAAACTCTGATATTGACGAAGTGCTATTAGTGGGAGGTTCTACACGTATACCTGCCATTCAAAAATTAGTAGAAGATTTCTTTGGCCAAGCTCCTTCAAAAGGGGTTAATCCTGATGAGGTGGTTGCCTTAGGTGCTGCTGTTCAAGGTGCAGTGTTAAGTGACGACATTGAAGGTGTAGTATTATTAGATGTTACTCCTCTATCAATGGGTATTGAAACATTGGGAGGTGTAATGACTAAGTTGATAGAAGCAAATACAACAATACCTGCAAGAAAAACTGAAACCTTCTCTACTGCAGCAGATAATCAGACTGAAGTAACAATTCACGTACTTCAAGGTGAGCGTCCTATGGCAAATCAAAATAAGTCTATCGGGCAATTTAATTTAACCGGGATTTCTCCTGCTCCTCGTGGAATACCTCAAGTAGAAGTTTCTTTTGATATTGATGCTAATGGTATCTTAAAAGTATCAGCTAAAGATAAAGCTACCGGCAAAGAGCAAAGCATCCGTATTGAAGCTTCTTCAGGATTAAGTAAGGAAGAAATAGAAAGAATGAAAGCTGAAGCTGCCGCTAATGCTGATGCCGACCAAAAAGAGCGTGAAAAAATAGATAAATTAAATCAGGCAGATAGTCTGATTTTCCAAACGGAAAAACAACTGAAAGACTTAGGAGATAAGATACCTGCTGATAAGAAAGCTCCTATTGAGCAAGCTCTAAATAAATTGAAAGAGGCTCATAAAGCACAAGATTTAAGTGCTATTGATACTTCTATGGCAGAATTGAACACAGCGTTCCATGCTGCAAGCGAAGAAATGTATGCTCAAAGCGGCCAACCCGGAGCACAACCGGAAGCCGGTCAAGCTGGACCTACTGATTCGGGTGATGACAAGAACGACAATGTTCAAGATGCTGATTTCGAAGAAGTGAAATAAATCGCTATTACAAACGATAGCTAATCATAACAAAACCGCAGTAAACAATTGATTTACTGCGGTTTTTCTTTTTATTAAATTTATTGTAATTAATGCTATCCTATCGTTTTTAATCCTATATTTGTACCATAATTGTACCGCGCCTTAATGGGCGACAATGTGCGCCTTATTCGGTCTTATTATGTCTTAAAATGCCTTAATCGGCGACAATGTAAAGGATGGTAAAGAAACATGGGATTTAGTAAACTTAAGATACCGAGGATTTGCGAACAATGCGGAAAGCCTTTTGAAGCGAAAACTGTTGTTACTCGTTTCTGTAGCCGTGCTTGTGCAAATAAATCAGGAAAAGAAAGAAAACGACAAGCGAAAGATGCAGAGCGTAAGCAGACTATTTTAGAAGAATCGGCTGATAAAATAGCACAGATGCAAACAAGACCATATATTTCAGTAACAGAAGCGACTATTCTTTTCGGAATTTCAAAGGATACGATTCACCGCCTCATTAAAGCCGGCAAACTCCCGGCCGTTAATTTTGGACAACGACTAACAAGGGTAAGCAGAATACATCTCGAAGCAATGTTTACAGAAGTTGTTATACCTGAAGAACCAAAGAAAGAAATTAAAAAGTTTCATCATAATCCAAGCGAATGTTACACGATTGGAGAAATATCTCGTAAATTTGGTATTTCTGAAAGTTCGGTATATAAACATATCCGGAAGTATTCTATTCCAATCCGACAGATTGGGAACTATGTATATGCACCTAAATCAGAAATAGACAACTTATATAGAGGTAAATAACTGAAATACCACA
>CAZFXK010000068.1:0-13635 GCA_964522975.1 uncultured Bacteroides sp.
AAAAAACTCTCTTTATTATTCTAAAGTTTCAACTCTCAGCTCTTCTCTATCAATGTATTTAGGAAAACGAAACTTAGGCAAACCTATGGCCATCCCTGCTTGTATGCGCCCATCTATTCCTAACCGTTTTTCTAATTTTCCTTTATTTAAATTTGAAGCGGTACAAACAAATCCCAAATAAAACTGACTTACTCCTAAGCACTCAGCCATTAAAGAACCATTTTGGTACGCTAAATTAGAGTCGGCTACTCCAAAGAGATAAGAAGCAGGGGTGTGGTAAAGAATCACTCCGGTAGCATTTCTTAAAATCAAATCTTCTCCTTGATCATAAGCGGCATTTAATGATTCAAATACAGGAATATATTGATAAGCTTCTTTGAAAAACCATTTAACAAAAGGCTTGACTAAAGGAAATACTAGCTTCTTCCTTATTGAATCAAAGGTTGAAAGAGTAAACTCTGTTATTAATTGAAGCTTTTCCGAATCTGTTATCACAGTATAAGATATCTGTCTGCTATTACTTGCAGCTGGTGCAGCATATGAAGCCTCAACAATTTTATGGATGGTTTCTGCGGGTACTCTTTTTTTTGAAAAAGCCCTATTTGATCTTCGTGCTTTACAAAGCAATAAAAACTGATCCTCTGTTGGATAATCGTCATAATTAAAAGCATGTATTTTATCCTGAGGAAAAGTACTGTGTTTAATGGAATCCGTAGGACAAACAGCAACACAATGGCCACAACTAATGCAAGTTGGCACATTTACTAACGATAAGTCTCCTCCTTTTACTCTTTGTGTTATTATTTTTGAAGGACAAAGTTCAACACATTTTCCGCATTTAATGCAAGTAGATAAATCTATTGCTAAGTCTACACCCATAATTTTTCCTTTTAAAGTGAAAGTAAAAATAACAAAATAATAGAAACTTACGCCTAAAGAAGCTTACTAATCAACCACCCTTTTAAAACTGAAAATAAATAAAAGGCTGTATATCTGCACTTTTTACCTGAATAATCAAATAAATCAAGGCAAGCAACAACAGAGCTTTTCCTATAAAAGGCAATCGGATAACACCTTGACAAGCCCAGTTCTCCCATTTCTTTGGAACAAAATGAAGTATGAAACCCATACCCATTAATGCAAAAACCAACGGGTAACCCTGTAAAAGTTGTTCAAAAATTTGTGGATGAAAGGCAGTTGCTATTTGAGTAATCATAGTTATTGAATTTTCAAAACTAACATTTCTAAAGAAAATCCAACAAAAGCACACAAAGTGGAAAGTAACTACTACCCCTAGAATACGTCGGATACCGGTAGGGTTATCCCCTCGTTTTCTTTTAGATACTTTTTCCATCCATAATTTATGAAAAACCAAAGCAATACCATGAAAAAGCCCCCAAACAACAAAATTCCAAGAAGCACCATGCCATAGCCCCCCTAAAAACATCGTTATCATTAAATTGACAGACTGTCTTAATTTTCCTTTCCTATTACCTCCTAAAGATATATACAAGTAATCCTTGAGCCAACTTGAGAGTGAAATATGCCATCTCCTCCAGAATTCCGTAATAGAAGCCGATTGATAAGGAGAATCAAAATTTATATTGAAATGGAAACCCAGTAACAAGGCAATACCTATAGCCATATCACTATATCCTGAAAAATCACAATAAATTTGCAAAGCATAACCATATACACCCATTAAATTTTCTAATCCGGAGTATAAAGCAGGGTTTTCAAATATTCGCTCAACAAAATTTACGCTGATATAATCGGATATTACTGCTTTTTTAAACAAACCGCAAATAATAAAATAAACTCCTCTACCAAACATTTCTTGAGAAACAAAAAGAGGTTTCCTGATTTGCGGAATAAAATCACGTGCACGAACTATGGGACCGGCAACTAATTGTGGAAAGAAAGAAACATAAAACGCATAATCCAACAATCGATTCAGTGGAGTAATGTTTTTTCGATAGACATCTATTGTATAACTCATCGATTGAAAGGTAAAGAAAGAGATACCTACAGGAAGAAATAAATCAAAGGGAGTAAAGTTCACATTCATTATTGAAGCTATGATTTCTCCAAAAAAGTTTGTGTATTTAAAATAACAAAGTAACCCCAGATTAATGGTCACACTTAAAGCCACCAAAGCTTTCCGAACCCCTTTATGAGTAGCCTTTCCCATACCTTGTGCTATAAAGAAATCGGATACGGTAACTAAAGCCAACAAAAAGAAATAGATGCCACTACTCTTATAATAGAAATAGTAAGAAAATAAGGTAACAAAGAGAATTCGAGGAGTATCTTTTTTCTGCAACAAAACATATACAATCAAAAAACCCGCAAAAAGCCACAAGAAAAACCCACTATTAAAGATCATAGGAGCTTGTGGATTGTACAAAAACTGCTCAGCTAACCGAGTAAAATCTATATCAGCGAATAACATATTGATTATATTGTTTCATTAGAGCTTGGTATAACAATTCTCCTTGCAACTCATATCCATTTTGAACAAAATGCACATGATCGGGACGCATCAATTTAGCACTCATCCAGTTCTTACAAGCTCCATTTTCTCCTCCAACAGCTGAAAACAAATCCCATATTGGATAACCATTATTTTGAGCATATTCTTTAATTGCATTCACCACTTCAATGGTTTTGGTGTTTCTGTTGTATACACGACGTCTATTCCGACCCCTATAATTTGTATATGAACCCGGGGGTGTAGTAAACAAAAGGGGAAGAGAAGGATTCTCCTTTTTCAATAGTTGAATCAATTCATCTAATTGCTGTAAATGAACTACTTTTTGATATCTTTTATTATGACTTTCATTCGTACCAAAAGACAAAATTAGAAAGTCAGGATTCAGCTGTTTTACTTTTTTTATCCAGCGAGGATTAGTAAAAGTGAAACAAGTAGCCCCATTAATTCCAAAGCTTTCATACTCTACATACCCTTCAAATTCCTCTTGTAGTCTATCCCTCACCCAGTTCGGAAATATCTTCCCTCTAATGTGGCTGTCACCAATATGAACAATGCGGATTACCTCTTTTGCTGTTTTTTCTTTTATCTTTCTAAATTGATCCAAGATTGGATCCAACATCTTATTTTCATCTCTAATGATATTCGTGCTATCAATAATAAATGAGGGAAGAACGCCCGTATTAATACCTATGGTATCTGCCAGCAAATGCATAGAGCGTAAATGTAAAGTCGCATTCAGGGGACTTTCATTTTTAGCAACCATTGGAAGTCTGTCTTGCCCTATTAATGGAAGAAAACTGCATAGAAATATTAAAAATAATGGATTAATCTTCCTCATAAGCTTTTTTCTTATCATACTGTTCCTTACCATACAATAAAGATTCATAAAATAACTCAGCCAAATATCTACCGCCTTTAAAATTTATATGTGTATAATCATAATTAGCCCTCGGAGGATTTGAATGAACCAACTCTGCCATACTTCCATCTCCACCCATAGCTTCAAACAAATTCCAGAAGGCAATATGACTCTCTGCAGCTATTTTTTGTTGGTAACGCACCAAACTTTTTACTCCGGGCATAGTTAAAATATCACCTGTTTCCGTTTTATAGTTTCTATCACTTACACTTATAATCAACAAACTAGCTTGAGGGAAACATTTTTTCAAATGTTCAATATTCGGAAGCATCGCCTTGTAATAATAATCATAGTTTAAATTCTTTTCAGTAGCCACATTCAAACCATATTGTAAGATAATTAAATCATAAGGCCGAAGTGTATTGAACTCTTTCAACATTTTAGGCGAAATAGAACGAAGCGTAGTACCTGAGCTCCCTCTTAAAGAAAAGTTATCTAATATAATACCCGCCTTACTCTCTAAAGACACACCATAGAAATACGCCAAGGAATCACTTTCCTTAACAGTCCATTTAATCTTTCCTATTTTATCTTCTACTTTAGCTTGCCAAAGCTTATCATTACCCTGAAAATCGAAGGTCATAGGTTCCTTTCCATTAATCTGTACATCTAAAGTAAGAGAATCTTTATTTTTAAAATAGATTGTAGAAACCTCTGCTGTATCTAGAAGGGATGCGTATTTCTTTTGCCCTCTCAACTCTATATAAGCATCGGCATTCGGTTTATAATAATGTCCCGAAATTCCTTGTTCTGCATAATCAAAGTAAACACTATCTGTAACCGTATGTGTATCCCAACCGCTAAAACGATGATATACTGTTGGACGAAAGCCATAGACTAAAGAGGTAATGGGGACAAATCCAACACCTCTACCCCCAAATTTTTTTTGTAATAACTCTCGTAAATCAGCAGTAAAAATATCCGCTTCAATAAATGAATCGCCAAAAACAGCAATACGAATAGGCTCTTTTCTCTCTGCCTTCAAGGTTAACGCTTCATAAAAATGAGCCATCTCCATTCCTGTGGAATCCCCATAATCTTCAATACAGGTCATTCCTTCTTTACAACTATCAACAAAAGCAGGCTTAGCAATAGTAGGTAATGGAATAGTATCCATTAAAAAGGCAGAATCAACTTTCAATTCAACTTTACGTACATCTCCTAATAAATCGACTACACGCATTTGACTTCCTCCTAGTTTTATTGAGGGTAAATAATTCATCAATAATAAAACCAAAAGAGTAAGTAATACTAGAGCAAGAGTATAGTTCAAATAATTTTTCATCGATTGAGCTTCAATTCACAAGAGTACAAAGATAAATAAATTAGAATAAAAAAAGGGGAGAGCTATACATATTAGGTAAAGACTCTCCCCCTTTTAATTAGTTACTTTGTTTCTTAGATACTTTTTTCAATATTCCAGACAAAAGCTCTAAGCCCTAGCATTTCGTATGACTTATCTAAACGCTCAAGTGCTTTTAAAAGACTATCTACAATTCCATCATCAACCATTGTAATAATGGCTGATCCCATGGCCGGCCATGCGTGGCTTCCATAATGGGGCTCTCCCGTTTTAGAGCCACGCCCTTGAACCCTTTCAATCCGAGTAAATCCCCGGCAGTTTAATCGGTCTAATAGGGCCAATATATTTTCATAATGCGCTTGGTCAAATGTAATTAATACTGCTTTCATCTCATTTTTCTTTTTTATTCAACACTTCATTTATTCTTTAAGAAAATCCTCTTTAGCTCGTATATGTCTTAAAGATTTACGTTGACGAACGATTCCAGTCCCTGCAAAAACACAGAATAAGGTAGGAATTAATATCAAGGTTAATACCGTTGATATAAGTAATCCGCCAATCACAGCAATGGCTAAAGGTTTCCACATTTCCGCCCCTTGACCGGAGTCAATAGCCATAGGAACCATACCTAAAATAGTTGTACAAGTAGTCATCAATACCGGACGTAACCTACTCTTTCCGGCTGTAACCACAGAGTTAATAACAGCAAGACCTCTTTCACGACAGAGCAGAATATAGTCAATTAACACAATTCCATTCTTAACCACAATACCAATTAACATAATTCCTCCCAACAAACTCATCACACTCAATGTACTTTTCGTAAAGAAGAGTGCTGCCAATACGCCACTAAAAGCAAAAGGTATGGAGAACATAATGATAAAAGGATAGGTCATGGATTCAAATTGAGCAGCCATCACAATAAACACCAGAATGATGATTAATAAAGCCAACTGCCCTAATTCAGTAAACGAGTCTTGTTGATCTTCATAAGAACCTGCAATTTGGACATCTACTCCCATAGGTAATACCATTTCATCTATAATGGCACTTCCTTTGTTTACAATATCACCTAACGCAGCACCTGAAATAACAGCAGCAACAGTCACTATACGTTCGCGGTCTTTTCTCTCAATAGTAGGAGGAGTAAATCTCTCCACTACCGTTCCCACGTCTTTAATACGAATTCCTTCACCTGCATTATTATAGACCAATACATTTTCAATAGCTTCAATGCTGGTTCTATATTCCGGAGCATAACGAACCCTTATATCGTATTCATCTCCATCTTCACGATAAATAGAAGCGAAAGAACCATGGATGCTATTTCTTAAGTAGTTTCCGGCAGTAGCTAAATTTAATCCGTGAAGAGCCAACTTCTCTCTATCAAAATCCACCTGATATTCGGGCTGATAGTCACTCCGACTGATGTTTACCTCAGCAACACCGGGAACCTCAAGCAGTTTCTCTTTTAATTCTTGAGAAACATCGTTTGTTACATCAAAATCATAACCATAGACTTCAAACTCAGCCGTAGGTTGACCTGACATTCCAGACGTTGATCCGCCGAAGATAACTTGAGCTTTTACAAGCTCCGGATATTCTTTTAAATCTTCACGCATATCATCACAAATCTCTGCCATATGCCGGTCCCGATCACCCGGTTCTTCCAATCGGATATTAAAGGACATGATATGAGTGCCATTATCTTGCATAGAAGCAAAAGTGTTATCAGCACTAGCCTGACCAACAGTGTAGTTAACCGTGATGATTTCATCCTTATATTTCTCCATCCATAATTCGGTCAACTCTTGCGATAGCTCTTGGGCTGTCTCCACCCGAGAACCAATAGGTAATTCTAATGCTACTGCAATACGCGAGTTATCTTGAGCCGGGAAGAACTCTGTACTAATTCCTTTCATTAAAAACAAACTGGCAATAAAAAAGACCAAACAAGATAGAACAATCACAGTACGATGACGCACAGCCCAATTCAACGCTTTTGCGTATCCTCCATCTAATCCATTCAATACTTTTTCTATCGGACCAAAGAATTTACGATATAATTTAGAATCTTTATTTTGACGACCCAACATTTTAGCACACATCACCGGTGTTAATGATAAGGATGCAAACATAGAGATGATCATAATGACGCACATCATCCAGCCTAACTGCTTAAACATAACACCAGTCATACCCGTAACCATAGTTAATGGGAAGAATACCGCTAACATCGTTAATGTAGATGCAATAATGGAGATTGCCACCTCATTAGTTCCATGTACTGCCGCCTGTTTAGGGTCTGACCCCCTTTCAATGTGCGTAGTCACATTCTCCAAGACTACAATCGCATCATCCACCACCATACCAACGGCAATAGAAAGGGACGACAATGAAATAATGTTGATTGTATTTCCACTAATGGCCAAATAGATAAACGAAGCAATAAGCGATAGAGGAATAGTTACACAAACAATAACAGTAGCTCTCCACCTTCCTAAGAATACAAACACTACAATAACCACAAACAAGAGGGCATACATCACTGTTTCTGCCAGATTATTGATAGTATTCATAATATTGTCTGATGTATCCATAATGACACCCAACTTAACATCAGAGGGTAAATTTTCCTGTAAACGAGGCAATGCTTCAGCTACTTTTTTAGAAATCTGAACCGAATTAGCTCCGGTTTGCTTCTGTACAATAACCATAGCTCCTTGGTTGCCATTATTATAAGTTTCCTGTGCACGCTCTTCAATGGTATCAACAACACGGGCAACATCAGTTAAATAAATATTTGCTCCATGATGTGATCCCACAACAATTTTACGCATCTCTGAAGGATCCTTAAACTCCCCTTCCACGCGTAAGGCGTATGTTTCATTACCTATGTCAAAGTTTCCTCCCGGAATATTCATGTTTTCCGCACGAATAACGGCACTGATTCCCTCAATTGTCAGCCCATAAGCCTCCAGTTTATTGGGGTCACAATACACTTGTATCTCGCGCTTGGGAGCACCGGAAATGGAAACCGATCCCACTCCGGAGATTCTAGCCAATGGATTCACCACCATATCATCCAGAATCTTATAGAGTGCACTTTGACTTTCCTTGGCCTCTACAGAAAGAAGAACAATGGGAATCATATCCGTACTAAATTTAAATAGTACCGGCGTTTCCGAATCATCCGGAAGATATGAACTAATCATATCCAACTTATCCCGAACATCATTTGTTAGCACATCGATATCTTCACCAAACTCAAACTCTAGAGTGATAATTGAAACATTCTCAGCAGATTTTGATGAAATATGCTTAAGATTACTCACTGAATTCAGGGTGTTCTCTAGCGGCCGAGTTACGTTATTCTCAATATCAGAAGCACTAGCTCCTTCATATGATGTCATCACCATAATGGTGTTTGTATCAATATCCGGATATAAGTCGATAGGTAATTTTGATAAAGAAAATAATCCTAATATGACTACTGCTGCAAAACACAGCGATGTCATAATCGGCCTATTTACCGAACCTTCATATAAACTCATAATTCTATTTCTTTTTTATTCTTCAACTTCAACCTCTACTCCATTTGTAAGTCTTGCCTGACCGGCAATAACTACTAAAGCCTGATCTTCCACTCCGGAAAGAAGTTCGTATTGATCTCCCATTCGACGTCCTAATTCTACTTTAGAATAGTTTACTTTTCCATTCTCATAAACGTAAACATATCGATCTCCCGCACCAATTTGTTTAATGATGGCTATATCAGGAACAACCACGTGGTCTTCGGTGCCAAAATTCAATGTTGCACGGGCAAACATTCCGGGTCGTACTTTTTGTTTTATGTTGGGCAATTGTATTTCAACGGGAAAAGTACGGGTTGCAGGATCAACCGTAGGATAAATTAAACTCACCTTACCTTCAAAAACCTCATCTTTATAAACATCTAAACGGACATCTACAGAGGATCCTTTCTTAATTAAAGGAAAATAAGATTCTGAAACATTGATGACAATTTTCACCGGTGTTATTTGCTCAATGGTTAAAACAGGAGTTATTCCATCATACAAATCTCCATCATCATAATTTCTAACCGTTACTACCCCTCCAATCGGACTCAATAAAGTGGTGTTCTCTAGTAGATTATTATAGGACGATTCTTGCACATCCATCGTCATTCTTGTAGCTTCCCACTCCGATTCAGACACACCTCCTATTTTAAACAACTCATTGATACGGTTATATTCGGCTCTTTGATTTTCAAGTTGGAGTTTAGATTGCACCAATTTTGTTTGATCCATTTTAACTAACATCTGCCCTTTGGTTACATAATCTCCAACTTCCACCAATATCTTATCGATACGAACAGGAGACGACGGGGCAATATTATTCTTTATTTCAGCTTCAACTGTAGCTGTATATTCATAAATCTGATCGACAGGGCGAGCTGAAACCTTTGCTAATTTAACTTTTGGTTTTTCTTCAACCGTAACTGAGGCTTCATCTTTTTTACCACCGCAAGCAACTAATAAAAATAGTGCTAAAACAGAAAGTAACTGAAGGTTTGTTTTCATTGTACTCATTCTATAATTAATTCCTTGTTTACATTTATTCTTCATATCCTAAAACTTTCTCTAAGTCGGCTTTTGCAACCAAATAATCATATATGGATTGATTATAAGTAAGTTGTGATTGAGTTAAAGCCACTTCAGAGTCGTTTAACTCCAAAATTGTTCCTTTACCCACATCATATCGTTTTGTTGCAATTTCACGTCCTTTTTCGGCTTGGCGTACACTTTCCCGATTACTAACCACCTGTTCTGCACTGGCATCCATATTATCTTGATAACTTCTGGCTTGCATATTTAGCTGTCTTTCAATGTCTGTACGTGTGTAAGCCAATTGCTGCATCTGAATCTTGGTTTGTTTTACTTTCTTAAAATTACTGGCCTTAAAAATAGGTATTGATAAAGTTAAACCAACTGTGGAATAGGGAAACCAATCATAAGAAGAAAACCGAAAAGACTCACTCAATGTAGTATACATATAATTATAATGGGCCACCAAGCTAGGCATAAAATTAGTTCGCTCTAATTGTAAACCTCTTTTCAATAACCCTACATTTAAGTCTACTTGTTTCAGATCTGAGTTTTCAGATAGATTGATGGTGTCTTTTATCAGCTGCTCTGAAAAGAGAGTTTCCTCGTAATCTTTTAGATTACCTAAAACTCCTATGGGAACATTAGAACTCATTCCCATCAAAACTTTCAGTTGTAAAGAGGCTAAATTTACTCCATTACGAGCCGAAACCACAGAAGGTTTTAAACTTCTCATCTGCACTTCTGCCCGTATGTTATCATACTCACTAACCAATCCTTGCTCATATTTAGCATTAATCAGATTATAATTAGCCTCGGCTTGATCGTAACTTTTCAATAAAACATAATAGCTATCTTGTGATAACAAGAGTTGATAATAGGCCTTGGTTACTTGATTAATCAAATCCAACTTAGAAGCACGAGCCTTCTCTACAGCCAATTCCACATCGGCTTTAGTAAGATTTATACTGCTATACAGAGCTGGTGCAAAAATTGGTAGACTTATATTAACACCTCCACTATATGAGTTGTTTTGTCCAACCTCAATAACTGTAGATTTCCCCTCAAAATCCATTGCCATTGTTTGTTTCTTTATCGTCCGTGTGTACGAACCATCTAAAGAAATCTCCGGAAGCAATCCAAAAACCGATTCAAGACGAGCTTCTTTTTTCAACTCAATCTCTTTACCAGCAACTTTCATAACGGGATTATCGCTCAAAGCTACCTCTAAAGACTCCTCTAAAGTTAGAAAAAGAGTGTCCTGTTGAGCAAAAGCCGGAGATAAAACTCCTATCATTAAAATTATAAAAGAAATTCTTTTCCTTAAAAATTCCATCTTTCCCATTTTATTTGATTTATCTATTTTCTTTTAATATTAAAAGTTTCCTAAATTCCAATTACTCTCAGAGATTGGATTTTCTTTAAGCAATTCATCTAACATCTGATTTCCTTTAGGTGTAGAAATACCTCGTAGATAGGTTAAAACAAACGATTCATAGACTTGTAGGATGGTAAACTTATAATTGGTTTCTTCTTTAAGATATATGCGCAATAGATCTCTAAAAAGCGTATTGACTACTTCATAATCTATTTCACTTCTAAACAAATCTTGTTTTACTCCAATCTCAAAAAACTTCAATTCATCCTCTGCTTCTTTTTCATTATGTTCTGACAAAATAGTATAAACCTCCGGATATCTTTTAACATCATCCCAAAAACGATTATTAATACGATGTAAAGCTTCTACGGATCTTTTATAAAAGGCTAAAACCACTTCAAGTACGTTTTGCTTATCTTTCAAAACCTCCTCTAAATAAACTCTCATCTCTTCTCGCCTGACCAAGATGCACTCTTTCAATAAGGTTTCTTTATCTGTAAACATTTCATAAAGCGTACGTTTGGAAATTCTAACGGCAGAAGCTATTTCATCCATCGTTACGCTTTTTACTCCATTGGTTAGAAACTGCGATAATGCCACATCTATTACCTGCTTTTTCAGGACTGCCCGATTGGCTTCTAAATCATTACTCATGCTTTAAATTTGCTAAGAACACACTTCAAATGCCAAATGTAGTTATTAAAACCAACAAAACCGAAATAGTTTTTCTTAATTATACACTATTATTGTAAATAAACAATAATAATAAACTTTATGGATGTTCGTTATTTAGTATACCCCTAAATAGAACTCCTCACAACACTTTTATTTTATACTGGGATCGACTTGATCTCGATCCCAGACCGACCGATGCTTTCACTGGGATCGACAAGGCTTTTAACCCAGACCTTTATCCTTTAGGTCTGGGACAGATCGTTATTAAAGATTAATGCAAAAGGATATTCGGAAAAATAGCAACCTATAGTTAAGTAAAACTTATAACTTTGACCTTATCTTATATGCAACGTTACATAATTGAGTAAGACAACAATAAAATATGGAAAATCTTAAATCGAGATATCAAGAAATCATAGAGAAGAAGAAAGAGGAAATAAGACGATTAAACAAGTTCATATTAGGAATAAGCATCGCCAGAATATTACTCTTTATTTTAATCTGTGTTGTGTTGTATCATTCTTGGAATTTACAAACTGTTATTGCTTTTACAATTCTTATTGGGGCGATTCTATTTATTAGCCTGATTAGAATACATAATAAGTTGTACGACAAAAAGAACAAGAATGAAAAAATTGTCTTTATCAATCAACAAGAATTAAATGCATTAAATGGCCATTTTGAAGATTTCCCGCAAGGAAAAGAATTCATTAATCCGGATCACTTTTACAGTTTAGATTTAGACATCTTCGGCAAAAACTCTCTCTTTCAGCTCATTAATAGAACGAGTACGCCAATTGGCAAAACTAAACTAGCCGAATGGCTCAACAACCAGCTAAAGGATGAGTCTAAAATAAGAAAACGACAGAAGGCTATAAAAGAATTAACACCAAAAATGGATTTTAGACAAACCTTCCAACTCATTGGATTAACTAATGAAAAACAGTTATCAGAAGAGGAATTGAATCAATGGATGGAACAGACCTCATATCAAAAGAATAAAAGATTCAGAAAGATTCCACTACTTGTAGGCATCATAAACATCATAATGTTTATACTTGTTGTATTACATATATTACCCATTAGTTTATGGGTTTCTATCTTCATCGCTTTTATTATTCTAAACGCTTTTCTAATAACCCGCATAAAAATTAAGCCTGAAGAAAATGCCGAAGGACTTATGACTTTATCTACTTACGCTTCACTCTTTAATATAATAGAGAAAGAATCGTTCAACTCCGAGGGGTTAAAAAATCTCGCACAAGAGTGTTTTTCAGACGAAGACTCTCCTTCTACTCAACTGAAAAAAATATTAAACTATTCGGACAACATAAAACAAAGAAGCAACATTTTCATTGCACTGATTCTTAACGGACTTTTTCTTTGGGAATTCAATTTGATGCTTAAAATTGAATCGTGGAAAAATGAGCATCAAATAATGTTTCCTAAATGGATTCATACATTAAGTCATTTCGATGCTCTATCCTCTCTGGCAAACTTTGCCTATAATCATCCTAATTATACTTTTCCTAAAATAACAGAACATCAATTTATGGTATCTGGTCAAAATATAGGACACCCCCTAATGATTAATAAAAAATGTATTACAAATCCCATTCATATGGAAACAAAAGGATCTTTTATTGTCATTACGGGAGCCAATATGGCTGGGAAAAGTACTTTTTTAAGAGCAGTAGGCATTAATTACTTGTTAGCTTGCATGGGATCGGTAGTCTTTGCAGACGCCCTAACCATCACCCCCAATCAGTTAGTCACAAGCTTAAGAACCAGCGATTCATTGGCGGAAGATGAATCGTACTTTTTTGCTGAACTAAAACGTCTTAAAATGATTGTTAACCTATTATCTAAAGGAACAAATTTATTTATCATATTAGACGAAATACTAAAAGGAACCAACTCCAAAGACAAACTAAAGGGTTCGGTTAAATTAATTGAACAGCTACTCGATAATAAAGCCAACGGATTAATTGCAACCCACGATTTAGAATTAACTGACTTAGAAACAAAATACCCTGAGACTATAAAAAACCTGTGTTTTGAGTCCTCAATAGAAAATGGAGAGTTGTTCTTTGATTATAAGCTAAAAGATGGGGTAGTCAAAAACATGAATGCTTGTTTTCTAATGGAAAAAATGGGTATAATTAGAGATTAAGAAAATCTATTCAATCCCTTTCTATAGAAGTCCATCCCATTAATTCTTTATAGTTTTCTAATAGATAGAAATCTAATATATCATTA
>CAZFXK010000069.1:0-13126 GCA_964522975.1 uncultured Bacteroides sp.
CGATTCTTATAATAGAATCGCCTTTATATATTATTTGAATCATCTTTTTAATTCGATCCGGGGCCTCTCCTGGTTGCAGAGTAATTGATTTTTAAAGCATAAGCTTGTCGCAAGGCTTGTTTAATATCCGTGACTATACCCATCTTGGTATCTTCATCAATCTTTAATGAAACAGTCATAAAAGGTTGATCCTCTTCACGCATACTTGCTCTTTCCTGAGTAATATAATCCTGAATTTCTGCAACTTCTGCAAATTGGTCGTTCAATTGAATACGACTTTCTGAACCCATTATTTTACGAAACTCTTCCATAGGTTTACCTACATAAATAAAAGTCACTAAAGATTTCTTTTCTAACTTCTCTAATTCAGTTCCAGCAGGAACTGTAAATTCAACCTTCAACGTAACTTCACGCATAGTGGTAGTAATCATGAAAAAGAATAATAATGTAAAAATAAGGTCAGGAAGTGAAGATGTATTCAATGCAGGCATTCCTCTTTTTCCTTGATTAGAAAATTTTCCCATTATTTTTTCCCTCCATAATTTTTAGGTTCAGCTTCAGATATTCGTTGAGGATAGACTTCTCTCACCGCAGCCTGTTGATCCTCGTTTAGATCATCATAGAGTAAACCCCATTGCGATTGAGATATTTCATTTCTCAACTCATTATAAGCTCTAACCAATTCATTTTGAACATCAATATACGCCTGGTATGAAGTACCACGGTCATTCATTAATGAAATAACATGGTTCGTAGTAGCCTGAACATTACCAAAATAAGGAACATTAATCGCCCTTTTTTCAGGAAGATTACTTTTATTTTGAGGATTCTGTATAAATTCTTTAGTCTTATCTTTTAATTCTAAAATATTAATATGCTCTCCCCCAACCATAAGCTGATTTTGAGCATTTAATAATATAACCAAGATATTTCTTTCTTTAATGTCAATATCATGTTCTTCTTGATTGGGTTCTGGTGGTGGAGGAAGCTGTCTTGCCAACCCACTATCAGTATCCATAGATGTTGTTATCAAGAAGAAAATAAGCAATAAGAAAGCAATATCGGCTGTAGAGCTCGAATTTATATCAGGTACTTTTCTTTCTGATTTTGCCATTCTTCTATATTATTTTCACGTTTAAATTACAACTGATTAAGATAATCTCTTTTTAATGCTACTTACAACAATTGCAACAAGTGCTACAGTTATCAAGAAGTAAGTAGAATAGAGAAACATATCAGTCACTTTCAACCAGAATGGTACATTATCAACTCCCTCATATCCTGGGATATATAAGATATCTGTACTACCTATAGCCCAAGAGATAATTAAAACCAACACTAATAACAACCCTCCTGTCAAAGATTTTAACGCCTTTTTAGGGCTATCATTGAAAACAGAAGCAAATTGTTTTATAAATGCAATAATAGCAACTACTATAGTAAATCCTATCATTGCATACATTTGGTATAATAAAGTATCCGTATATGCTGGCTGTGAAATTGCTTCTGTTGTTTCAACAAAAGGTGTTTCAGCTTGTCCTCCAAAATAGAATAGAGCTAAAACCACAATTGTTATGGCAAACAGCACATATAGCACATAATAGGATATCATGTATGTTTTTTTCATCGTAATAGCTTATTATTTTTTGAATTTTAAGTTATATTTAATAACCATATCAAGTAAAGTTATAGAGGAGTCTTCCATTTCTGTAGTCAATGCTTCAATCTTAGTTAAAACATAGTTGTAGAAAACTTGAAGAATCAATGCTGTAATCAAACCAAAGATAGTTGTAATCAAAGCAACCTTCATACCTCCAGCAACAACTGTTGGAGAAATATCACCTACTTGTTGAATTTTATCGAAAGCCTCAACCATACCGATAACAGTTCCCAAGAAACCCAAAGATGGAGCCATAGCGATAAATAATGTAATCCAAGAACATCCTTTTTCCAAGAATCCTACTTGTACTCCACCATAAGATACAATGGCTTTTTCAACCACATCCAAATCTTCATCAATTCTCATTAAACCTTGATAGTAAATTGAAGCGACAGGACCTCTTGTAGAACGAGCTATATCTTTAGCAGCTTCTATATCTCCTTTTTCTAAAGCTTCTTGAACAGATGAAATGAATTTCCCAACATTAATTTCTGCCAAGCTTAAGTAAATAATACGCTCAATACTAAAAGCTAGTCCAATAATTAGGGCAATAGCAACCAAACTCATAAAGCCGGCATTACCCTCAATAAACTTAGTTTTTAATTCTTTATGAAGGCCTCCTTCTTCAGAAAAGACAACATCATCTGTACTTGTTGTAGTAACAGCCGCTTGTGTTGTTTGTTCTGTTTGTTCTGCTTCAGCACCATCTTGTGCATAAGCAAATTGAGATGAGCCAAAAATAAAGACTCCCATCACAGCAATAATTGCAAATAACTTTTTCATTGTGTGTCTAATTTTTAAGATTAATTAATTAATTTATTTCTACTTATTTATATCTATAAAAAGCGGAGAGAGGGGGATTCGAACCCTCGATACGCTTTTGGCGTATACCCGCTTTCCAGGCGAGCCTCTTCAGCCACTCGAGCACCTCTCCAATAATGTTTGTAATAATACATTATTTAATCATACAAAGACAAATGTATTCTTTTTTTTTTACACAAGTACCCTATTTTTTGATAATTCATCATTTATAGCTACGAAATTAATAAACTTTAAAAACTAAACAAAATTATTTGAGCTTTCCAAAGAGTCTCTTAGTGTTTTTTATAATTATTATCCCCAAATCGTCCACCCCCATAGAATAACAACCGGCTACTTTTATTAAAGTATGAACTAAAAATGAGGATTCGTTTCTTTTTCCTCTCATTGGAACCGGAGACAGATAAGGGGAATCTGTTTCTAACAATAATCTTTCAACCGGTATAAAAGGCATCAATTCGGATAAAGAGGAATTTTTGAAAGTTACAATACCATTAATTCCAATATAAAAGTTTTCGTAACTCAAGGCTTTTAATAAATCTTCTTTTGTACCTGTAAAACTATGAAATACACCTTGTAAAGGTAACCCTTTAAATTCTTCTAACACTTCAAATACATCACAAAAAGCTTCTCTACAATGAATGACAACCGGTAAATCATACCGAATAGCCCAATTCAGTTGTTCTATGAAAGCATTTTTCTGTTCTTTTTTAAATGTATCATCCCAATAGAAGTCTAACCCTATCTCACCTATCCCAATATAGCGATCGATTTCACGCTCTAATTCTTTTTTTATTTTTTCCAGCTTGAATGAATAATCCTTTTTAACGGATGTAGGGTGTAATCCCATCATAGGAAAACAATAATCATTCCACGTATTACACACCGACAATAATGGGGATATGGTCGTATCATCAATATTGGGCAATAAAATCTTTTCCACCCCCATGGCTTTAGCCCGAGCAATTACCTCTGATAAATCACTCTGAAATTGTTCTAAATAAAGATGAGAATGAGAGTCTATTACACGCATATCAATCTACATTAACATTTTTCTTCTTCCTGTAATAATAAACCACCCCAAATTTCCGACAAACATCCAATCTTTCCTTTTGATCTAAATTTTTGTATTTATCCTCGATAGCATCCCATAATTGTAAAATAACAGCATCAACTTTTGGAATTTGTTCCACTAACCGCTGAGAACTCCTCTGGGTAATTCGTTGAAAGTTTTTCTGTACCTGATAACTTTCTTCAAAAATATCGAATAAAACTTTTACCTTGGCAATTGTAGGAGTATAGATAGGAGTACCTCCTTCTAACATCCGTTTTTCCTCTCCTTCAATTATTCTATTCCCCCACTCTTTCAATAAGCTCTCTGTACTTAAATCAGGCAAAGTATGTGTATTTTCTTGTAATCCGTATAATCTTTTTGCAGATGTTTTTATCTCTTCTCTAATAACAGAAAGATTTAAGACTTGAATAAAATGAGACACATATAAACGTGCTCTTCTTACATTTTCTTGATGCTTTTTATTTGCTTTAGCTTGATTAGCCAAACATTGACCATAATAGAGCATGGAACGCTCAAACTCACGACATAATCTTTCTGCTTCGCTTAATAGATTAACAGAAAACGGAATGGTATTAAAAGGCAATGAGCGACCTTTCTCTATTGCTGCTTGCAGGGCTCTTAATCTGGCTTTATTAGTATTAGGGAGTCGTCGATAAGGCATGCTCTACACTTCTCTATTCATTAATTGATTTAAAAATAATTTCAGCTGTTTTTTTCTGCCTGAATCTGTGTTTACTTTCTCCAAATTCATCAAGGCTTGATTGTAAAAGAAATTCATTTTTTCTTCTACCACACTTTGAATCGACAACTCATTATAAATAGCAGTGATAGCAACTATTTTCTCATCAGAAGAAAAATCTTTCAGGCCTATCCAATGAGATAGCTCTTTTCTTTGTTTCTCGTTTGCTTTTTCAAAAGCCTTAATCATTAAATAAGTTTTCTTATTTGAAATAATGTCTTTCCCTATTTTTTTTCCAAAGAGTTTTGGGTCACCATAAACGTCCAACAGATCATCTTTGAGTTGAAAAGCCAGTCCTGTATATAAACCTATATTATATAACAATTCTTGATCTTCTTCAGATGCATCA
The DNA here is from genome assembly GCA_964522975.1 of uncultured Bacteroides sp. Lineage (GTDB taxonomy): Bacteria > Bacteroidota > Bacteroidia > Bacteroidales > Bacteroidaceae > Bacteroides_E. Next base: position 4,643 of record CAZFXK010000069.1, read on the forward strand.
GCTAAAATGCCTCCAATCTTCATACTTCCCGCTAAGAGTACAGACGTTTTCAATTTAATCATTTCAAGATATTCATCCGCAGTAACATCCATTCTTTCTTCAAATTCCATGTCATATTGTTGTCCTTCACAGATTTCCAACGCGAATTTTGAAAATTCAGGAAAAATTAAAGAAAGATACTTAGGCTCATCTATTTGAGACAAATATTGATAAGCTAGAATCAACATTGCATCACCGGAAAGAATGGCTACATTATCATTCCAAACTTTATGTACCGTTTTATTACCTCTTCGTTCATCGGCACAATCCATCAAATCATCATGTAAAAGAGTAAAATTATGATAGGTTTCTATAGCCAAAGCAACGCGAATCACTTTATCATCAATATGTTCTTTGTACATATTATACGCAAGAAGCATTAAAACAGGCCTGACGCGCTTTCCTCCTAATGACAAAACATAAGAAATGGGATTATATAAGCCTTTTGGCTCTTTATCAAGAGGAAGTGTATTAATTGAATTATTTATTCTATCTGTTAGCTCTGATACGGTATGCATAATTAAATTTATAAAAGAAAAAAGGCTGCTTACTTATTATTTCACAAGTATAGCAACCCTTTTTTCAATATGATTTATATCAATTATTATTGAAGTCTAAACATAACAGGAAGCGTGTATTTTACACGTACAGCCTTCCCTCTTTGCATACCCGGTTTCCATTTAGGCATTGAATTGATAACACGCAATGCTTCTTTATCCAAGAAAGGGTCTACACTACGAACAACATTAGCATCAACAATAGTTCCATCACTATTCACCACAAATTGAACGATAACCCGTCCTTGTATTCCATTTTCTTGTGCAATGGTCGGATATCTAATATTGTTACTTAAGAATTTCATCATCTCAGCGGGACCTCCCGGAAACTCGGGCATATTCTCCACAACCTCGAAAATTTCTTCTTCGTCAGGTTCATCTACAACTTCTACTACAGGTACGTATTTCACTTCAACACGCTCTCCTGTTTCTTCTGAAGAGGCTAAGCGGATATCACCCACATCCTGATCGTCTTCAACAATATTTAATACTTCTGCAATTTGAGGAGCTTCCTCTATCACTTCGGGTGGAGGTGGAGGAGCTTGTTCCGGTTGTTGTGTAATAGGAATAATTTCTTCCTCAAAGACTAAGTCAGCAATACCTTGGCTTGTATCAATAACAATGTCACGCTGCGTCCACTCAAAAGCAACAAACATAAGAGCTAACGCTATTACGTAACCGACCAATAACCAAGTCGATTTTTTGTTTTCCAAGTCGGCCTTGGGGGTTTTCTTAATTTCCATAATATCTATAATATAATTTTAACGTGTGCTTATCAACTACTGCAAATATAATATATTCTGATATAATTTTCAGCTTTTGCAAAACTTTTTCGTTTTAATCCTTCTCTTTTTTGTTTTTTTAATCTTTAGAGAAAGAATAATCACTTTTTTATAATCTACAACATTTCACTCCATAAAAATAGTCTATCTTTGGGTAATGAACAAGTTTAACATTATGAAAAAAATAACAATAGCAATAGATGGACTTTCTTCGTGTGGTAAAAGCACCATGGCAAGACAATTAGCTGAAGAAATTGGATACATCTACATTGATACCGGTGCAATGTATAGAGCTGTGACCCTATATGCCTTACAAAATAAAATCATCCAAGATAATAAAATTGAAGAAAACAAACTTAAAAATGCACTATCGGGACTAGAGATAAAATTTAAACGAAATAGAAAGACCTCATTACCCGAAACTTATTTAAATGGAGTCAACGTAGAGAAGGACATTCGCTCCATGCAAGTTTCTGAATACGTAAGCCAAATTGCAGCGCTGGATTTTGTAAGAGAAGCTTTGGTGAATCAGCAACAAAGAATGGGTGAAGAGAAAGGCATAGTCATGGATGGAAGAGACATAGGAACCACTGTTTTTCCTAATGCAGAACTCAAAATATTCGTTCAGGCATCTCCGGAAGTAAGAGCAAAAAGAAGATATGATGAGCTACAAGCCAAAAACATAGTATCTGACTACGAACAAATCCTAGCCAATGTTACTCAAAGAGATGAGATTGACATGAATAGAGCCATTAGTCCTCTACGTCCGGCTAAAGATGCATTAATATTAGACAATAGTGATCTTACTATTGAAGAACAAAACAAATGGTTACTTAACAAGTTTAAAGAAGTAACATCCTAACTCAATAGACACAAAACATGGCAATCATTGAAATAGATAAAAAATCGGGGTTTTGTTTTGGGGTGGTTACAGCCATAAAAAAAGCAGAAGAAATTTTAGCAAAAGATAAAAAGCTCTACTGCCTAGGAGACATTGTTCACAACAATAAAGAAGTAGAACGATTAAAAAAAGTGGGATTAATTACCATAAACCACGATGAATTCAAAAAACTAAGAAATACAAAAGTTCTTCTTCGTGCACATGGTGAGCCTCCCGAAACATACCTACTGGCCAAACAGAATAACATTGAGATTATAGATGCCACTTGTCCTGTTGTTTTACTTTTACAGAAAAAAATACTCAAAGAATATCAAGAGGATAATGACAAAAATAAGCTCATCGTCATCTTTGGCAAAAACGGACATGCTGAGGTATTGGGTTTAGTTGGACAAACTAAAGGCAAAGCCTTAGTCATTGAAAATCTCGAAGAAGCGAAACAACTAGACTTTTCCAAAAACATTTATCTCTATTCTCAAACCACAAAATCCTTAGAAGAATTTCAAGAGGTTGTTTCCTATATACAAAGCCATATGGAATCTCATGCCCTATTTAAGTATCATGACACGATTTGTAGGCAAGTGGCAAACAGAATACCTAATATTAAAAAATTTGCAGCATCTCACGACCTAATCTTTTTTGTTAGTGGTAAAAAAAGCTCTAACGGAAGAATTTTATTCTCTGAATGTAAAAAGGCAAATCACAACTCTTACTTTATAGATAGTCCTGAGTCCATTGATAAAACGCTACTTAGAAATGCAAAATCCATAGGAATCTGTGGAGCTACCTCAACGCCCAAATGGCTTATGGAAGAAATATACGAAACAATAAATAATGAAATTAATAAAGGCTAACCTCTTTTTATTTTCACAACAATTATTCTTTACTATTTTTAACCTCAATAACCTCAAGGAAATAGCTTTTTTATTATCTTTGTCATCAATATTATTAAATAGAGAAGACAAATGAGAAATGTTAATTGTGTAGGCATTTTAACCTCAGGTGGTGACTCACCCGGAATGAATGCTGCGATACGTTCAGTAACTCGTTCTGCAATTTATAATGGCCTCAAAGTTAAAGGCATTTATAGAGGCTATAGGGGCTTAATAACAGGAGAGATCAAAGAATTTAGAAGTGAAAATGTTAGCAACATTATTCAACTTGGTGGAACTATACTAAAAACAGCCCGCTCAGAAGACTTTATGTCTCCGGAAGGCAGAAAAATAGCCTATGACAATATAAAAAAGGAGGAGATTGATGCGCTTGTCGTGATTGGGGGAGATGGTTCTTTAAATGGTGCAACACAATTTGCCCGGGAATATGATATTTCTTGTATTGGTATCCCTAGTACCATTGATAACGACTTATATGGAACAGACAGTACAATTGGTTATGATACGGCACTGAATACCATATTAGACGCAGTCGATAAAATCAGAGATACAGCTACTTCTCATGAGCGATTATTTTTCATAGAAGTAATGGGGCGAGACGCCGGCTTCTTGGCCTTGAATGGAGCCATTGCATCAGGAGCTGAAGCAGCCATCATTCCTGAAATCTCCACAGAAGTGGATCAATTGGCAGAATTCATACAAAGCGGCTTTAGAAAGTCAAAGAATAGTAGCATTGTGTTAGTGGCAGAAAGTGAACTGACCGGAGGTGCCATGCACTATGCTGAGAGAGTCAAGAACGAGTTTCCTCAATACGATGTACGGGTTACTATTTTAGGCCATATACAAAGAGGGGGAAGCCCAACGGCTTTTGATAGAATATTAGCGAGTAGATTTGGCTCAGCAGCAATTGAATCTTTACTTGAAGGCCAACGGAACATTATGATTGGCATTGAGAATGACGAAATTGTATATGTTCCTCTTACACGTGCAACAAAAATCCAAAAACGCGTGCCACAGGATTTAATAGACTTAATGAAACAACTTTCTGCATAAAACTATTTAGAAGTATTCCTCTTTTTAACGAGGAGTACTTTACTCTTTCATTTCCAGCTCTTTATTTGTTCTATTTCAAAAAAATCCATAACTTTGAAAGTTCAGCGTGCCTCATTTTCTGTAAGCATAAAAAACAGTAAATGATCAGAAGATTAACTAATCTACAACCTTAAGTTTTTAAATTACCTTGTGTGATTTTAGTTAACTTTTTCAAACAAACCAATAAAATGTTCGACACAGATCTTTTAATTTTTCTTTTTATTTACACAATCGTCATCGTCTCTTTAACATATCTATTTGTTCAATATTATATCCGGAAGAAAAAGAAAAGGGATGTGGAAATAAGTGTTCAACAGGTTTCCGGTACAACTTCCAATCAACTAATTGGCGCATCTGACGAGGAAACAAGGGAAGAATCCAAGCACCAAAAAGTTCTTATCTTGGAAACAGACGAAACTCTTTTAGAAACGCTTAATAATCACCTTGCCAACGATTATCTCATTAGTTCCTATTCATTAATAGAAGATTTTTTCAACCACTTAGAAAGTAATGCACCTGATGTTATTATTTTAGATGGCTCTACTTGTAAAAAAACAAATGATGTTGTTAATCAGATAAGACAAACCTTACAAACTTCACACATCCCTATCATCCGTTTAATATCTAAACAAGACAACCGAATTAATTGTAAACGATTTGCGGACTTGTACATTGAAAAGCCTTTTAGCGTATACGAACTTAAAAAAGGGATTGAAGGATTACTACTTTATAGAAAAGAAGCTTCGGCTTGCGATGAAAACAATGAGGACCTTCAAATAAACGCTGATTGCATACACTGCACCAACAACATTGAGTGGAAATTCATAGATGAGGTCAAGCTAATTGTTGAAAAGAATATGAGTAATAGTGATTTCAACATAGATGTACTATGCTCCATATTAAATATGAGTCGCACTAGCTTTTATAATAAGATAAAGATGCTTACCGGAGAAGCTCCGGCAGATTATGTTCGTTCATTAAAGTTACAAAAAGCCGCAGAATTATTAAGTGAAGACAGATTAAACATTAATGAAATAGCAGAAGCTACCGGATTTAGTGATGCCAAATACTTTAGAGAGGTATTCAAGAAAAACTTCAATATGAATCCTTCTGAGTATAAAAGAGAAATCAAACAATGAAAACTTACTGGGAACTCTTTATTATTTTCACTAAAATAGGATTATTTACAATAGGTGGAGGCTATGCTATGATTCCACTCATTGAAAATGAAATCATCAACAAACGACAATGGATAAGCAAAGAAGATTTTATTGATTTACTTGCAATAACGCAATCTGCACCGGGCGTATTTGCTGTTAACATTTCTATATTTATAGGTTATAAACTAAAAAAATTACCCGGAGCTCTGGTCACTACTTTAGGTAGTATACTCCCATCCTTTCTAATTATTTTAAGCATTGCCATTTATTTCCAGAATTTCAAGGAGTATGAAATTGTAGAAAGAGCATTTAAAGGAATTAGACCTGCCGTTGTAGCCTTAATTGCAGTGCCTACATTTAATATGGCAAAATCAATTAAGATTAATCGCTACAACTTCTGGATACCTGTTGTATCTGCTCTGCTAATCTGGCTCTTAGGCTTTTCACCTATTTGGATTATTTTAATTGCCGGAACAGGAGGCTTTTTATGGGGGAAATATAAAAAAAGAAAAGAGTCTTCCATCGAGAATAAAAAATAACAATTATGTTGTACTTGCAGATTTTCTATATTTTCTTTAAGATAGGGCTTTTTGGATTTGGTGGTGGATATGCCATGCTTTCCTTAATTCAGGGTGAAGTTGTTGTTAAGCATAATTGGCTTACAGCACAAGAGTTTACTGACATTGTAGCAATCAGCCAAATGACACCCGGTCCCATTGGAATCAATACAGCTACGTATGTGGGTTATACGGCAACTCAAAGTATATGGGGTTCTGTTACTGCTACCTTTGCCGTAATTCTCCCCTCTTTTATTTTAATGATACTCATTAGTCGTTTCTTTCTTCAATACAGTAACCACCCTGCCGTTGAATCCATCTTTACCGGATTACGTCCGGCAGTCATAGGACTTATTGGTTCAGCAGCTCTTTTACTAATGAATAAAGAGAACTTTAACTCTCCTAAAGACGATATTTTCAATTTTATAATTAGTATTATCTTATTTATCTCTGTATTTATTGGTACTTATAAGTTTAGAGTCAATCCGATTCTTCTAATCATTTCTTCTGCTATAATTGGAATCATTGTTTACTAATCACTTCTTTGAGTAAAAGAGAAGATTCTCAATAAACCAATCCATTCATTGTACTGATCTGATTCTTGATGATTCTCTGCATTTTTATCATTTCAGAGTATACATAAAAATGCTGCATCCTTTTTTACGTTGACCCTCCTTCCCCAATTAAGATTAAAAACATTCCTGAAATTCAACCTCGATTTAGAGGATATAATAGATCCCAGACCGAACAGCGACTTAACCCAGACCGAGTGACAGTTGCACCCGGACCGACAAGCTCTCGGTCCCAGACCGTTTGAATTCTCAAAAAATCAAGCCGAAAAAGAATCCGAATCAAAGTTTAATCCTAATTCTTTTACTTTTGGATTCATTCTGCAATCGATCTAAAGCAGTAACAACGTATTGATACTTAATTTTACCCTCTTTATAGGGTAAAGCAAAAAAGGTATTCCGAGTAATACCCACAATTTTTTCAGGGTTTTCAAGATCTATGGATTCACCTTGATTAAAACAATAAACTACATATTGAATTGCTTTATCCATCTCCTTTTTCCCACGAGGAGGTTTCCAAAACAACATATAACCATCTGATGTCCAAGTGGATTTAAGGCTTTTTACTTTTTTAGGAGGAGTTTTATCCATGAAAGGAAACAAAGGCATTAAAGCCGGATGCTTATGATAATTAGATTTTAATGCCTCTTTATAATTGGCTATATTTTCCACTACTGTACTTGCCGGCCATTGACAACTTCCCTGAATGGTTTGATAACCTCTTTGGATGGCCATTTTTCGAGGCAACTGATTGATGGAAGAATTCTTGGGGTCTGCATTTTGCACAGTATTCATAACACTATGACCAATGAATAAAGGGCGGTTTCCTGCATGCTTAGCCCACCAATCAACCACTTTTGCATAGTCCGCTGCGGGATGTCCAATATGCCAATAAACTTGAGGAATGGTATAATCCACCCACCCTTTATTCACCCATAAGAGAACATCGGCATACAAATCGTCATAATTTTGCAACGCGCGTGTATCGCTACCAAAGGCATCCGTTAATTGATTGCGATAAACACCAAATGGACTTACACCAAATTTCACCCAAGGCTTCAACTCTCTAACGGTTTTATGGATTTTTTCTATCAATAGATTAACATTATGCCTTCTCCAGTCCCCTTTATTATTGAAATCTTTACCATATTGTTTATAACTGGTATCGTCAGGAAAATCCAACCCCTTTATGGGATAGGGATAGAAATAATCATCCATATGAATGGCATCTATATCATAACGTGTTACAATATCTTTTACTACAGATGTAATGTACTCTCTACTTTCAGGAAGAGCAGGATCAAAGAATAGCTGATTCCCATATTGCAAGAACCACTCCGGATGGCGATGATAAATATGAGATGACGCCAGACTATTAGAGATAGAAGTTTTTACCCGATAAGGATTAATCCAAGCATGGAATTCCATACCCCGCTTATGGCACTCCTTCAACATAAAATCCATAGGATCCCATAACGGATTTGGAGCTTTTCCTTGAACACCTGTTAAATAACGGCTCCACGGCTCTATACCGGATGCATAAAGAGCATCAGCCTCCGGACGGATCTGAAAAATAATGGCATTGATCCCCGCTTCTTCTAACGCATCTAACTGTTGAATTAAATTCTGTTTCATTTGTTCTGTACCCATTCCTCGAAACTGTCCATTTACAGCTTGAATCCATGCACCTCTAAACTCTCTTTTAGGATAAAAAGTCTTTAATTGTCCATAAACAGGTAAGAAAAAGAAGAACGATAAAAATAGGATTCCCCAAGATATTCTATGTCTGATATTCATAATGCTACTCTTCAATAAATTCTATAATTGTACTTAACAAAGATAAGTTTAATAAAAAAACTCCTTATACTTTTTACACATTTTATGAATGTTTTCATTAATTGACAACTAAAAGAGAATAGTAAGTAATTGTAACATAA
>CAZFXK010000070.1:0-13124 GCA_964522975.1 uncultured Bacteroides sp.
GTAGATGCTACAAGTAGAAATACCTTCTCTTATTTAAAAAGATTTGATATGGGAGTAGGTTTAACAATAGGCACAGAATTCAAAAACAGATACAATCTATCTATGGGTGCTGATTGGGGATTATTGAACGTCCATTCAAGCAGAAATATTAAAGCTAAAAATTTTAATTTTAGTATAAATTTAGGATATAAATTCTAAAAATCAAGTGTGATCCAAATTTAAAAAAAACCGGTAAACTTTATCATAAAGTTTACCGGTTTTTTTCTGTTTAATGACTTGAGTATAAAATCAGTAGATATTCAACGATGAGTAGAAAAGGGAATCAAATAAGGGGGGAGTAGGAGAGTCATTCCAAAACAGTAACAGAGCAAATTGCTTCCTCATCTAATCCTTTGACTTTGACTATAAGTAGGGCTTCACCTGGGAATATTCCAATTAACTTGTTATCCCGTATTTCGGCCACCATAGGGTCGCTACTCATCCAATTGTATTCAGGAACCGTTATATTACTAGGGTAATGTGTTATGACAATGGTATTTTCATAGTCGCTAAAGAATTTACCGGTTATTATGTCACACAATAATATTTCATCTCCCACATTCATTATAATGTGTTTTTTAGATAACTCAATTCTTTCAAGAAAATCGTTATTAATCTCTTGAATCAAGTTTTCTCCATCGGAGCGAATGCAACTTATGCACAAGAAGCAAACTAAACTGTTTATGATCATTCTGTTTCTCATTGGAGTTTATCTTGATTTCATTAGGCTTTATCAAACATAATAAAACAAATAAAAGAACACAACAGAATGGTTGTGTTTAACTTATCTTTTTGGTTGATAAATTCTCTCCCAGACCGATCGACCTTTTAACCCAGACCGAAGCGTGTTATAACCCAGACCGACGTGGTCCGGGTCTGGGATCAATTAATTTGATGTATCATTATCTGAACACAAGGGAATATTCATCTTCTCAAACATTTGGAAGTCAAGCTCTTTAAGTCCTATCTCGTCATATTCCTCAGGCTCACAATGGTCGTTAAGGTAGTAGTAGTTTTCTACTTGATAGTTTTCTGCTCCTAATGAGTAATTTGGTTCAAAATAAGGAGTTGTTATACCGGCTAATGATAATAAAGTATGAAAGGCCACTGAATTAGTAGGCACAAGTTGTTTTCTGTTTTCTTCAATAGTGGTATACACATCGTAATGCTGCTCCTTATATTGCGGAGACATCCAAATAAGGAAAGGCACATGTAATTGATAGTAGGAGGGAACAGGTGATGCGTGTAAAAATAATTTTCTCTCATCATCAAAAATGTCTTCACCGTGATCAGAGGTATATAAAAGTGCCGTTGGAATATTTTTACTTTCTAAGGTTTGAATCAGCTTTGATAAAAACTTATCTACATAATGTATGGTGTTATCATAAGCATTTAATAAAGAGGTTCGGTTTTTAGGAGAAGCACTTGTTTCCTTATCAGGAAGGAAAAAAGTCTCTTCTTCAGGATATCTGGAAAAATATTCAAAATGCGATCCGTAAGTGTGTAATACAATAAAGAGTTTATTGTATCCTTTTGCCAATCTTTCTTTGACTTTTGTGATCAACTCCATATCTAAAATGTTTACCGATGGAGGCAATCCTGTGGTTAAACGAACCGTTTCATCGGCTTCATTTGCATAAAAGTCAATATATGAATAGTTCTCTCTTTGATTTGTGCAATAAAAAGTTTCAAATCTGGCTTCTTTAAAAGCAGTTATAATACTTTTCTGCTTATATACAGCTGAATAATTTTGTGCCGATGCAGCAGACAAAAGTAAAGGTACACTTTTATGTGTTGTGTTCGATTCAGTCAGCGCATAAGGAAAGGCCATTAGATTTTCAGTTTGCTCTAATTCCGGATTAGTTGGTCGATCATATCCATATAAACTCCAGTTAAATGCACGAGAGGTTTCACCAATTACAAAGATGTAAACCTCTTTTTCTTCTGTTGCCCTTGTTGATGTAGCATTAAACTGGAATTCTTTTGAAGTTTTATAATAATTATCTACTTGGCACTCTCTTTCAACAGCCAATACAGCGTTATAACACACATTAATAGGAAATACATCATCTTGTATTTCGTAGTGATACTCAGGTCGTAATAGGGTATAAGATAAAGTGAGTAAAACAACCCCTGCACCTGTAATGAGAAGTGCAATTATCCGTTGTCTTTTTAGAAACAGCAGGTTTAATCTGTTTTTTCTTCTTATGGATTTCGCAGCATAAACCAATGAAGGAATATAAACTATAAGCACAAACATCATTCCGGGTAAGAGATTGTGTAATAATTCAAAGACCTCACTCGAATTTGTATTTACTAAATTCAATAACATATCTACCGTAATGATTGCTTCTCCAAAAAGATAGAGTAAAACAATTTGAAAAGCACCTAAGAAAATAAATAAGAAGAGAGCCCAAAATGGTTTGCCCGGTTTTTTGCTAAAGCTAAGAATTAACCAATAAATACCTAATGGAAGTATGACATTGGTGATTTTAGCTAATAAAGGAACAGATTCTGTAAAGAACAAGATAACATTAGGCAGAATAAGAACACAAAGAAATAGATAAAAAAGTATTTTTTGTGATGTTAGTTTACGATATATATATTTAAACCCTTTCATAATGATATAGTATACTTTAACAAAATTATTTATACAATACAATGTATGATTAAGTGTGTTATAGTAACTAGCTTTAGGTTTATTGTAGCTTAGTAAGAAAAGAATTCTACTAAAGCGGGATAAAAAAACTCCTATCAAGTCCTATAAATTCAGATTAGACAAGATAGAAGTTCCTTAAGATTAAATCTTTATAGATCTATTTTAATAGCTCATCTAATTTTTCTATAAAAGCTTCTTTAGAAAGTGCACCTAAAACAGTTTCGGGATCACCTTCTGTGGGAATGAAGAATAGAGTAGGAATGCTTCTAATATTATAGGCTTTAGCTAATTCCCCCTCCTTATCCACATCAATTTTATAGAAATCAATCTTGCCTTCATATTCCTTTGCAAGCTCTTCTAAGATTGGAGCAATCTGTTTGCAAGGAGGACACCAAGTTGCATAAAAATCGATAAGCATGGGCTTATCTCCTTTAAAAACCCACTGATCGGGATTGGCCGCGAAATCGCTCACTTTTGCTATGTACTCATCTTTAGTTAGGTGAGTAATTGCAGCTTTAGTTTCGTTAGACTCAGTAGAAACGTCTTCTGCAGTTGTTGTTTTTTTACCTCCGCACGCAACGACGGTTACTGCTATAAAGGCTAATGTTATTAATGGTAAAAATATTTTTTTCATAATCATTCTAAAAAATTAAATTAAATAATATGTATTGTTATATTAAACAGCAAAATTATAAAAAAGTTCATCAACTAGATTCTTATTCTTAATATTTTATACACAAACGGAGAAAGTACAAATGCGAGTTCCTTTATTTGGTTCCTAGCAGTTAGACTAACTTTGATAGCGAAAGATATAGAAGTTGTTGTGTTCCTTAATTGTTTATTACTTTTAATACTATGCTAATAAGTTTTAAATATGTGCTCATCTGGAATCAAAATATTAAAACATGTTATAGAACATAAGTTTTTGATTGTATCATTTGCATAAAGGTCTGCTGCAGCTTATATTTGCACTGTGTTTTTCATAGTATTAGATTTTAAGGTTAACAAAAGATTGGAGTAAAGCGTTGCTCCAATTTTTATTTTAAATATTAAGCAAGATTGAGATATAACATTAATCTCCGTTATCTTTAGTTGAATGACTTATTCAGAATCAATGTATTATGAAAAATAAAGAAACACTTACCCATAAATTTTTCTTCTTTCTCTATTCATTTTGCAGTCAAATAGCTTTAAGCTAACTTTGTTTATTGATAATGTAAAGTACAATAGGATGAAAAAAGCACTAATATCAGGCATAACAGGACAAGATGGTTCATTTCTTGCTGAATTTTTATTAGAGAAAGGTTATGAAGTACACGGCATCATTCGTCGTTCTTCCTCTTTCAATACAGGACGTATTGAGCATCTCTATTTCGATGAATGGATACGTGATATGAAAAAAGATAGGTTAGTAGAACTACATTATGGCGATATGACCGATAGCAGTTCTTTAATTCGTATCATTCAACAAATACAACCCGATGAAATTTATAATCTGGCTGCTCAGAGTCACGTAAAAGTGTCTTTTGAGGTTCCTGAATATACTGCTGAAACAGATGCTTTGGGTACTTTACGCATGTTAGAGGCCGTACGAATTCTTGGTTTGGAAAAGAAAATAAGAATATATCAAGCTTCTACTTCAGAATTATATGGTAAAGTACAAGAGATACCCCAATCAGAAACAACTCCTTTTTATCCTCGATCACCCTATGCAGTAGCTAAACAATATGCTTTCTGGATTACAAAAAACTATCGTGAAAGTTATGATATGTATGCAGTCAATGGCATTTTATTTAATCACGAAAGTGAACGTAGAGGTGAAACTTTCGTTACTCGCAAAATAACCTTGGCTGCTGCAAGAATAGCTAATGGATTACAAGATAAGCTCTACTTAGGTAATCTAAATGCAAAACGAGATTGGGGATATGCTAAAGATTTTGTGGAATGTATGTGGTTGATGTTACAGCAAGATAATCCTGAAGACTATGTTATTGCTACCGGTGAAATGCATTCGGTTAGAGAGTTCTGTACTTTAGCTTTTAAGGAAGCCGGTATTGATATTGAATGGAAAGGCTCGGGATTAGAAGAGAAAGGTATTGAGAAATCTACGGGACGTGTTTTAATAGAAGTTTCTCCTAGATATTTCCGTCCGGCAGAGGTAGATCAATTACAAGGTAATCCTACTAAAGCAAAAACTCAGCTAGGATGGAATCCACGGCAAACCAATTTTGAGGATTTAGTACGTATTATGGTTCAACATGATTTAAAAAACATAGCTCCAAATAGAAAGTAGTGAATTAAGATGCAAAAAGAATCAAAGATTTATGTAGCAGGACATAAGGGATTGGTGGGATCTGCTTTATGGAATAATTTAAAAGCCAAAGGTTATGTTAATCTACTGGGAAAAACTCATCAGGAGTTAGATTTACAAGATGCGATGGCTGTGCGCGAGTTTTTTAATGAAGAAAAGCCGGAATATGTGTTTTTAGCCGCTGCTTTTGTAGGAGGAATAATGGCAAACAATACCTATAGAGCTGATTTTATTTATAAAAATCTACAGATTCAACAAAATATAATAGGGGAGAGTTTTCGTTATGGAGTAAAGAAACTACTTTTCTTAGGGAGTACCTGCATATATCCGCGCGATGCAGAACAACCTCTTAAAGAAGAAGCTCTATTAACGGGTCCGTTAGAGTATACCAATGAACCCTATGCTATAGCTAAAATAGCAGGATTAAAGCTGTGTGAAAGTTTTAATTTGCAATATGGAACAAATTATATTGCAGTAATGCCAACTAATCTTTATGGACCTAATGATAATTTTGACTTGGAATCTAGCCACGTACTGCCGGCTATGATTCGAAAAATTCATTTAGCCAAGTGTTTATGGAATAAGGATTGGGATGCCATACGAAGAGATCTAAATAATTGCCCCATTGATGGCATTAAAGGTAATGTTTCGCACCAAGAAATAGAGATCGAACTTAGAAAACAAGGAATTGATACTGAAAAAGTAACACTCTGGGGAACGGGAAAACCTTTACGCGAATTTTTATGGAGTGAAGAGATGGCCGATGCTTGTGTTTACATAATGGAAAACGTTGATTTCAAAGATACCTATGATACTGCCCGAAAAGAAATAAGGAATTGTCATATCAATATAGGTACAGGTCAGGAAATATCCATTAAGAGTTTAGCCGAGTTGATTAAACAAACCATTGGTTATGAGGGCACTTTAGAATTTGACGAAACAAAACCGGATGGTACGTGTAGAAAACTAACTGATGTTGGAAAACTACATTCTTTAGGATGGAAACATCATATTGATATTCAAGAAGGAGTGAGCCGTTTGTATAAATGGTATTTATCTGTAAATCATCAATAACGAATTTTTATAAGTTTCTGTTTGTGATTTTTGCAATAAAAGGTATCTTTGCTCAGATTTAATCGATATGCGCAAATAATGGAACAAAGCTTTATCGCGTTCATAGAGAACAGTATCAAACAGAATTGGGATCTAAACGCATTGACAGATTATGACGGAGCTACACTTCAATATAGAGATGTGGCCCGCAAGATTGAAAAAGTTCACATTCTTTTAGAAGAAAGTGGAGTCAAAAAAGGTGATAAAATTGCGATTTGTGGAAGAAACAGTTCACATTGGGGAGTAACTTTTTTAGCAGTTCTTACTTATGGAGCTGTTGCAGTTCCCATCTTACACGAATTTAAAGCCGATAACGTTCATCATATAGTTAATCATTCAGAATCAAAACTTTTATTTGTTGGAGATGTTGTTTGGGAAGCTCTAAATGAACGAGCAATGCCTTTAATTGAAGGCATTGTTTTAATGAATGATTATTCTTTATTGGTGTCGCGAAGTAAAAAATTGACCGCGGCACGTGAGCATCTAAATGAATTATTTGGAAAGAGATATCCTAAGAATTTTAGAGTTCAGCACGTCAAATATCATAAAGATAAGCCGGAAGAATTAGCTATTATAAATTACACTTCAGGTACAACCAGTTTCTCGAAAGGAGTAATGTTGCCCTATCGAAGCTTGTGGTCTAACACTCAATTTGGTTTTGACGTACTGAATCTACAAGCGGGAGATAAAACCATATCCATTCTTCCGATGGCTCATATGTATGGTATGGCTTTTGAGTTTTTATATGAATTTGCTGTAGGGGCACACATCTTTTTCTTGACACGGATGCCAAGTCCTAAAGTGATTTTCAAAGCCTTTAGTGAAGTTAAGCCAAAAATAGTGGTTTCTGTCCCCTTGATTATAGAAAAAGTTATCAAGAAGAATGTGATGCCGAAACTGGAAACTCCCACTATGAAACTTTTATTGAAGCTCCCTTTGATTAGTGATAAAATAAAAAGCTCAGTTAGAGAAAAAGTTTGTGAAGCTTTTGGAGGGGATTTTCATGAAATTATTATTGGAGGGGCTGCTTTAAATAAAGATGTTGAAGCGTTCTTGAAAATGATAGACGTTCCTTATACGGTTGGTTATGGTATGACTGAATGTGGTCCTATCATTTGTTATGAAGACTGGAAGGAATTTAAACAGGGATCTTGCGGAAAGGCTGCTCCACGTATGGAGGTCAAAATAGTTTCTCCCGATCCGGAAAATGTGCCTGGGGAAATCATTTGTCGTGGTCCTAATGTAATGTTAGGTTATTATAAAAATGAAGAAGCAACTGCTGATATTCTTGAAAATGAGGGTTGGCTCCATACCAGAGATTTAGCGCTTATGGATGCCGAAGGAAATGTAACTATTCGTGGAAGAAGCAAAAATATGTTGCTTAGTTCCAATGGACAAAATATTTATCCGGAAGAAATCGAAGATAAGCTAAATAATATGCCCTATGTTTCTGAAAGTATTGTTGTACAGCAAGGAGATGTTTTAGTGGCTTTGATTTATCCTGATTTTGATGATATGTTTGCGCACGGAGTAAAGACATCAGAGGTTGAAGCCAAGATGGAAGAAAATCGAATTGTAATTAATGAGATGTTACCGGCATATAGTAAAATAGCTAAAGTAAAGGTATATCCGGAAGAATTTGAAAAGACTCCTAAAAAGAGCATTAAACGATTCCTTTATCAAGAGGCTAAAGGATAAAAAATATGAAAAAAACTACGATGAGAAAAATCAATTTACTAACAGCAGTTTTCCTTTTAACTGCTGTTTCTGTATTTGGACAAAAGAATAGTAGTGCAGGAATTAATCTTGCCATTTGGAAGAATGTAAGTACACAAAAAAACCTGCCTGGAAATAAAACTTATTTTAACTTAGGTCTTTTAACTCATCTAAACGAATTAAGAGGAGTAAGCTTCAATATCATTGGCAGTAGAGTATATAATAATATGTACGGTATTCAATTAGCAGGATTCGTCAATCAAGCTGCTTTGAATGCCTATGGATTACAGCTATCTTCTTTATCAAATATCACAGCCGGAGATTTCTCTGGAGTTGGAATCACCGGGTTTCTGAATTTAATGGCTGGAGATTCTAAAGGAATTACTATTAGTGGTCTAACTAATGTTAATGGCTCTTCTCATTATGGCTTAAATATGGCCGGACTCCTAAATATTACAGGAAATAAAGGGGTAGGAGTGGATATTGCAGGACTTGGTAATGTGAGTGCTGGTGAACATCGTGGGGTAATGATAAGTGGTTTATCTAATGTTACCGGGGAATCTTTATATGGAATACAAATTGCAGGGTTAATGAACATCAATGCAGTTGATATGCATGGTGTGCAAATTTCACCTTTTAATGTAACAGTCAAAGGAAAAGGACTGCAATTAGGATTGGTCAATTTTTATGCTGAAGATTTCAAGGGACTTCAATTGGGATTAGTCAATGCTAATCCATCAACTAAGGTACAGTGGATGATTTATGGGGGAAGTTCAACTAAAATCAATACAGCAGCTCGCTTTAAGAATGATTTATTCTATACTATCTTGGGTGTTGGAACTCATTATTTGGATTTTAAGGATAAATTTTCCGGGGCATTATTCTATCGTGCCGGATTAGGTTTTCCAATTTATAAAAACCTTTCTTTAAGTGGGGATTTAGGCTATCAACATATAGAGACTTTTAAGAATAAAAACGAAGGGTTTCCAAAAAGGCTCTATGCCTTAGAAGCCAGACTTAATTTAGAGTATCGTTTGAATGATGATTTTGCTTTATTTGCAACCGGAGGTTTCAGCCACAGTCGTCATTACAATAAATCACAGATGTATAAGAATAGAGCCATCATTGAAGCCGGAATCATACTGTTTTAATATAACTTATTGGTATAAAAGAATAAAAGCTCAATGGAATTCCATTGAGCTTTTATTCTTTTAAGAGTGTCTCATTGCTTTTCTTTAATCAACCCTGTACGATACGCTGTGAGTAATTTCTGAAGATCATGGATTTGTTCAGATAGTTCCTCTCCTATATCAGTATGTTTTACCAAGACACGTTGAGAGTTGAACTCCACCAAGAAAGTAGTAGATTTAATATCCTGTCCTTCTTCAATTGCTTTTTGACGTGATTCAAAGGGTTCATGTTGTACTAACTGTAATCCATGGGAATGATAAACTAAAGTGTATCCGGCGATACCGGTTTGAGTTTGATATGCTTTAGAAAATCCACCATCAATAACCAAAAGTTTGCCATTGGCTTTAATAGGCTGTTCACCTTTTATGGTTTTAACAGGAACGTGTCCATTAATAATATGCCCATGAGGACCATCCACACCAAATTCCTCCAAAATCATAAGGCAAATCTCTTCTTTATCCCTTAATATGTAATAATGTCCTTTTTCCTCTTTATGTAATTCTTTCTCTTCTATGAAATAACGTTCAAAGGTTGCCATTTTCTTTTTGTCGAAAAGAGGAGAGTCTTTACCACACCATAAATACCAAACATAATCTAAAGCAAACTGCTTGTGTTCTCCTTTATTTTCTCCAAAATAGGCGGTGCGTGCTAGTTGATCCACTTTTTCTAACAGTTTTCTACCCCAATATTGTTTTTTGCCTATTTTTACTTTTTTAAATGATCCATCTTCATTCAAAGGAACTGATGCGTGATATAAAAGATTGGAATTAGTTACTAAAAACATTCCTCCATGCGCAAATAAACAGCGCATATGTTTTCTGAGCTTTTCACTATTCACAAATGAAGAATGTAGCTTATTAACTATATCTTGCTCTTCTTCAGTAAGCTTATATGGATTCTTTGGATCAATAGTAGGAAAGTTTGTATCAAGTAGAGGATACTCTTTTCCACCAAGGATAAATAATCCTCTTTCATGATCAATTTTTTCTAGAAGATTTCGATCTTCCATCTTAAATTCAGGACGACGTGCAATAATTTGAGCTTCTAATTTGAACTGTATGATTGATATGGCCTTATGCATTTGTGCAATTAAACGCAATGTTTTTTTGCTATAATCGGTGTCAGCATATTTAGTTCGTGGAGCAAAAACAGTACAAGGATCATTGTTGTATGCCTCCATAGCAAAGGTTGCCAAAGGTAAAAGATTTATTCCGTAACCGTCTTCCAATGTTGTTAAGTTCCCATATCGCATTGCAATACGTATAACATTGGCAATACAACTATCGTTACCCGATGCAGCTCCCATCCAAAGTATATCATGGTTTCCCCATTGAATATCCATATTATGATAGCTACAAAGTGTATCCATTATGATGTGTGCTCCAGGACCTCTATCGTAGATATCTCCTACAATGTGTAATGAATCAATAACTAAACGTTGAATTAAATTACACATAGCTACAATAAAACTATCTGCTCTGCAGGTAGAGATTATGGTTTTAATAACCATATTGATATAGTCGTGTTTATTCGGATCAGAAGGAGATTCGTGCAATAACTCTTGAATAATATAGGAAAACTCTTGAGGTAAAGCCTTTCTTACTTTTGAACGAGTGTATTTGGAAGATACACTTTGACAAACCCTAACTAATTGATTTAAGGTAACCAGATACCATTCGTCAATATTATCTTCTGCTTCCTTTATCAATCTAATCTTTTCTTCAGGATAGTAGATAAGAGTACAAATGTTCTTTTTCTCAAACTCTCTTAAATCATTACCAAAGATCTCATGCACTTTTCTTTTAATTGTACCTGATGCGTTTTTTAGTACATGCTGAAAAGCCTCATATTCTCCGTGTATGTCCGTTAAAAAATGCTCTGTTCCTTTAGGTAGGTTTTTAATGGCTTCAAGGTTTATGATTTCTGTACTTGCTGATGCAATAGTTGGAAAACTACGTGAAAGTAGCTGTAAATATCGCAAGTCTTTGCTGATTTCTTCAATTGTAAATGAATCTATTGTTTTCATATTATTTATGTTTTTTGGGTTAATTTAGTTATTATAGAAAGAATAACAATAATACTTGAGCAATAATTACTCGTAAAAACATGCTTAAGGGATAAACCGTAGCATATGAAACAGACGGCTTATCTCCGGGAATTGTTGAATTTACATATTCTAGGCTCATTGGATTAGCCATGCTACCACAAAGTACACCTGCTATTGATCCAAAATCCAGTTTTAAAAATTGATGCGAAAAAACACCAACTAATAGTACGGGAATTATAGTGAGAATAAATCCAGAGACAATCCAAATCACCCCTTCAGGTTGGAAGACTGTTTCAAGAAACTTGGGTCCTGCATCTAAACCTAAACAAGCCAAATACAAAGTCAATCCTAAGGCTCTTAACATTAAGTTTGCACTGGCAGTTGTGTAGGTTATCAGGTGTAAACGAGGTCCAAATTTACCAATTAATAAACCAACAATGATAGGACCACCAGCCATCCCTAATTTTAATGGAATGCTCATACCCGGAATAAAGAGGGGAATTGAACCTAATATAAGACCTAAGACCATACCAATGAAAACAGCAACAAGATTGGGTTCGTTTAGGTTTTGTACAGCATTACCTAAAACCTTTTCTACTTGATTAATTGCTTTAGCTTCTCCTACAACGTTTACTCTATCTCCAAACTGAAGTATTAACTCAGGAGTAGCTAATAGTTTAACTCCGGATCGGAATACGTGGCTAATATTAACTCCATAATGATTGCGTAGGCGTAATGAACCTATTTTCTTACCGTTTATGTCTGAACGTGTAATTAGAATGTTTTGCGAAGTTAATTGCTGATCTAAAGTAGCCCAATCTATTCCTTTTTTATTCCAATCTGTTTTTTGTTGTTCTCCAAAAAGTACTGTTAATTTAGGTATTTCGTCTTCTGTAGTGATTACTAGAAGTTTATCTTTAGGAAGTAAGACTTTTTCAGAGGTGGGTATGCTAACTTTCCCTTCTCTCCATAAACGAGAAATAACAAATTTAGAGCGACTTAACTTTGCGATGTCCTTTATGGTTTTATTAAAAATACCGGGATTATGAACCTGAAACTCGGCGATAAATGTTTCATCTTTTTTTTCATCAACTAATTTATGCAACTCCTGCTCGTTGACCCATATCTTACGAATGAATAGAATTGCAAGGGTAACCCCAATCACACCCAAAGGGTAGGCTACGGCACATCCTAATGCCGGAGTATTGCTATCCATCCCTAATTGTTTTAATGTCTGCTGAGCTGCTCCTAATGCTGGTGTGTTTGTAGTCGCCCCACATAATACACCAATCATATTGGGTAAAGAAACATCAAATAATTTACTTAAAGCCAAGGTTAAAAGTGTACCTAATGCAATTACTAAAACAGCTAAACCGTTTAGTCGGATGCCACTTTTTTGGAATGAATTAAAGAAGCCGGGACCCACTTGTAAACCTAAAGAATAAACAAAAAGAACCAAGCCAAAGGTCTCTACAAAGTTTAAGATGTCAGATTGGATAGTTACGCCTAAATGACCAGCAAAAATTCCCATAAAAAAGACAAAGGTTATTCCTAGAGAAACACCCCAAAAGCGAATTTTACCCAATCCTAATCCAATACCTGAAATTAAGGAAAGGACAATGGCAGCTTGAAGTGCAGATTGTTCTTTAAATAGTTCAGTGATCCACTCCATTCTTAAATAGGATGTTTTTTATTGTGGCTTCGTTAATATATGCAAAGATATAAATATTTATGGGATATGTAAGTGAGGTAACTTTTATAATATTGATAAATCTCTTTTAAAAAGCTGCCGAAAATTTTAGTTGTATAATTCTATTGAATTGGTGACTTAAAACGGAAAGATAAAATAAAGTATAAAAGATTTGTGCAGTCCAAAAGTAACTTTTATATTTGCATCGCATTTGAGTGATAATGCGGAATGGAAGTTTGGGTGAGTGGCTGAAACCAACAGTTTGCTAAACTGTCGTACGGGCAACTGTACCGGGGGTTCGAATCCCCCAGCTTCCGCAGAGCAAATTCAGGAAAGGTGGCTTATGGCCGCCTTTTTT
>CAZFXK010000071.1:0-13076 GCA_964522975.1 uncultured Bacteroides sp.
AGTATAATTATAGATTAATCTAATTAAAAAGGAAGATCATCAGTTTCATTATTGGGGTTAAATTCGGGCATTGAATCTGGTGCAGGAGGGGGAACTGGAGCACCGGAAAAGTCGGATGCATTCGTTTGTACTTTTTCTACTCGCCAGGCCCTAATACTGTTAAACCAACGATCATTCCATTGGCGGGCATCTATATCAAAGGAAATAGTTAAATCATCTCCCATATTAATATTGAATTCCTTTATTTTATCTTCTCCAAACACGGTGAAACACATTTTCTTGGGATATTGATCGTTGTTTTCAATTACATATTCCTGTAATTTCCATTCACTGCCTGATGATTTTGAGACTCCACTTTTTGGGGGGAGTACCGCAATAATTTTACCTGTAAATTCCATTATTCTCTAATTGTTTTATTTTGTGCGAAGTTACAATTATTTAAGGACTCTATAGAATAAGACGCGGAGTATTTTACTTCCAAACATTACGATATGATGATCTTTTTTTCTTAACTTTGGCAATAAGAATAAATAAAAACCCAAAATAATTTAGTATATGAAATTTATAGTTTCGAGCACTTCGCTCTTTAGCCACTTGCAAGCTGTAGGTCGTGTAATCAATGCTAAAAACACTTTACCTATTTTAGATTGTTTTCTATTTCAAATGAAAGAGGGTGTTTTATCAATAACTGCTTCTGATGGAGAAACCACAATGATGACCTCTGTTGAAGTAAATGAAAGTAGTGCAGATGGTGACTTTGCCATTAATGCAAAAACTATTTTAGATGCATTGAAAGAGGTGCCCGAACAACCTCTCTCTTTTGAAATAAACACAGAATCTTTAGAGGTTACTATAAAATATCAAAATGGGCAATATAGTTTGATGGGGCAGGTTTCTGAAGATTTCCCTCAACTCATTGAACTAAATAAAGAGAAAACAGTTGACTTAGAGGTGAAAGCTGAAGTTTTGTTAGATGGCCTTAACCGTTCCGTTTTTGCGACGGCAGATGATGAACTTCGTCCAGTTATGAATGGTATTTATTTTGATATTGAGTCATCAACCATAACATTAGTGGCATCTGATGGTCATAAATTGGTGAAGTATCAGGTAGATGTAGAAACGAATCATGAACGTGCTGCATTCATTTTGCCTAAAAAACCGTCAAATTTACTACGTACTATTTTAGCTCGTGAGCTTGATCCTGTAAAAATAAGTTTTGACGAGCGAAATGCTGTTTTTTTATTAAAGAATTTTAAATTGGTCTGTCGTTTAATAGAAGGAAGATATCCCAACTATAATTCAGTCATCCCACAAAATAATCCTTTTCATGTAACTATTGATCGTCAGCTATTCATTGGCGCTTTACGTCGTGTTTCTATTTTTTCATCGCAAGCAAGTAGTTTAATCAAACTTCATATTGAAAATAATGAAATTAAGATTTCGGCTCAGGATATAGACTTTTCCACTTCTGCAGAAGAAGTTCAAAGTTGTCAGTATGATGGATCACCGATGAGTATAGGGTTTAAATCAACTTTTTTGATTGATATATTGAATAATATCTCATCAGATGAAATTATAATGGAATTAGCCGATCCATCTCGAGCAGGAGTAATACTTCCGGCGGAACAAGAGGAAGGATTGAATCTCTTAATATTGCTAATGCCAATGATGTTGAACGATTAAAGAACTAATTTTAGCAGAACAAACAGATGAAATTAAATCTAAAGAATCCTATTGTTTTTTTCGATTTGGAAACAACAGGAACCAATATCAATTCAGATCGTATTGTTGAGATTAGTTATATTAAAGTGCACCCTAATGGCAATGAAGAGGGTAAAACCTTACGCATTAATCCTGAAGTACCTATTCCTGAAGAATCATCTAAAATTCACGGAATCTATGATGAGGATGTAGTTACTTGTCCAACTTTTAAAGAAGTAGCTAAAAATGTAGCTAAAGATATTGAAGGAGCTGACTTAGCAGGGTTTAATTCTATTCGTTTTGATATACCTGTCCTTGTAGAAGAATTTTTACGTGCAGGTGTAGATATTGATTTGAGTCGTCGCAAGTTTGTAGATGTTCAAGTGATTTTTCATAAAATGGAACAGCGTACATTGGAGGCGGCATATAAGTTCTATTGCGATAAAACATTAGAAAATGCACATTCTGCAGAAGCCGATACGAGAGCGACTTATGAGGTATTAAAAGCTCAAATTGAACGTTATCCGGAGTTGGAAAATGATATTGATTTTTTGGCCGATTTTTCGACTCACAATCGAAATGTGGATTTTGCAGGTCGTATGATTTATGATGAAAATGATGTTGAGATCTTTAACTTTGGAAAATATAAAGGAGTATCTGTAGAGGAGGTTCTAGAGAAAGACCCCGGATATTTTAATTGGATTTTGAATAGTGATTTCACATTGAACACTAAAGCTGTGTTGACTCAAATCCGGTTGCGGGCATTAACCAATAGGTAACATATGTTGAAAGGAAAAAAAATAGTTTTAGGAATAACGGGTAGTATAGCTGCATATAAAGCTTGTTACATTATTCGAGGGCTAATTAAAAAAGGAGCTGAAGTACAAGTAGTGATTACTCCGGCAGGAAAAGAATTTGTTACTCCTATTACTTTATCTGCTTTGACTGGAAAGCCTGTTATAAGTGAGTTTTTTGCTCAACGTGATGGTACTTGGAATAGTCACGTAGATATTGGTTTGTGGGCTGATGCTATGGTGATAGCTCCAGCGACGGCATCAACTTTAGGAAAAATGGCTTATGGAATTGCAGATAATATGTTGATTACGACCTATCTTTCGATGAAAGCACCGGTTTTTATTGCTCCGGCAATGGATTTAGATATGTTTGCTCATCCTTCTACTCATGCAAATTTAGATGTGTTACGTTCTTATGGGAATTATATTATAGAACCTACCTCAGGTGAATTGGCCAGTCATTTGGTTGGAAAGGGGAGGATGGAAGAGCCGGAACAAATAATAGAACATTTGGAATTTTATTTCTCTAAACAGGCCGATTTAAAAGATAAAAAAATACTAATAACCGCAGGACCTACTTATGAACCGATTGATCCGGTTCGTTTTATAGGAAACTATTCTTCAGGGAAAATGGGGTATGCATTGGCTGAAGAGTGTGCTCAAAGAGGAGCAGAAGTAGTTTTGATAAGTGGTCCGGTGGATTTAACTATACAATCACCTTTCATTCATCGCATTAATGTTAAAACAGCTGAAGAAATGTACCAATATTCCATAGAGAGATTTCCTGAGATGGATGCTGCTATTTTATGTGCGGCTGTTGCAGATTTTACTCCTGTAAATACTTTTGATAAAAAGGTAAAGCGTAAAGATAATGAGTTGTCTTTAGTCTTGAAGCCAACAAAAGATATAGCTGCCTCATTAGGTCAAATAAAGAAAGATAATCAACGTTTAATAGGCTTTGCTTTAGAAACAGATCAAGAAGAAGAACATGCGAAGGAGAAGTTGTTGCGAAAAAAACTAGATTTTATAGTGCTCAATTCTTTAAAAGATAAAGGGGCCGGGTTTCAAGTGGATACCAATAAAATAACTTTGATTAATGAAAAAGAAATAAAAAGTTATCCTTTAAAGTCCAAAACGGAGGTTGCTAAGGATATTATTGATCAATTAAAAACTATTTTACCCTAATGAATCTTCTGGCTTTCTTTTCAGGTATTAATAGGTAAAAGTTATGTTACAATCACTTTATATACAGAATTATGCTTTAATAGAGCAATTATCTATCCCTTTTTATAAAGGGTTTTCTGTGATTACCGGAGAAACAGGAGCCGGAAAATCGATATTGCTAGGAGCTATAAATTTACTTTTAGGTCAGCGTGCAGACAGTAAGGCTATTCGTTTAGGAGCTGATAAATGTATAATAGAAGCTGTTTTCAATATAGGTGATTATGATTTGAAATCTTTCTTTAATGAGAATGAATTAGATTATCTTGAAGAGTGTATCCTTCGTCGAGAAGTTTCGATAACCGGCAAAAGTCGTGCATTTATTAATGATACTCCGGTAAATTTGACTCAAATGCGTATATTAGGAGATCAGTTAATAGATATACATTCACAACATCAAAACCTTCTTTTAAGCCAAGAAAGTTATCAAATGGATATCATTGATGTCATGGCAGATAATGATGCATTGTTAAAGACTTATCAAAAGAAATATTCAGATTGGCAAAAGAAAATGAAACAGCTGACTCAATTAATCCAAGAAGCTGAAGAGATTAAAACAAAAGAAGATTATATACAATTTCAATTAGAACAATTAGAGGAGGCTAATTTAGTAGAGGAGGAGTTAGTTCAACTTGAAAAAGCATATGAATTGCAAACACATACTGAAGAGATTAAGGAAACTTTATACAACCTTGGGAGTTTATTGGATAATGATGAGAGTGGAGTTATCTCATTACTGAATGATAGCATTCGATGGATTAGTGATATCAATAAAGTTTTTTCTCCGGCAGAAGACCTTTTTGAACGATTGAATAGTGTATACATAGAGTTGAAAGATGTTTTACGGGAAATTCGGAAAGAAGAGGAGTATGTTGAATTTAATCCGGACGAATTAGAACGTATACAGAATCGATTAAGTTTGATTTATTCTTTACAACAAAAACATAATGTACAGACTATTGAGGAATTGATTAAGTTGAAGGAAGACTATACATTTCAATTGAATACTATCTTTTTACTAGATGAGAAAATCATGAAGCTAAAAGAGGAGATATCTTCTTGTTTTGATGAAGTTAAGATAAACGCTAAAGAATTGACGGAGCGCAGAATAAAAGCATCAAAAGCATTTGAAAAAGAAATTATAAATTTACTAATTCCTCTTGGAATGAAAAATGTACAATTTCTAGTTGATTTTGAAAAAAGAAAAGAGCCGAATCAGTGGGGGGAAGACTCTATAGTTTTTAGGTTTTCTGCCAATAAAAACTCACCATTGCAACCTTTAAGTACAGTAGCTTCAGGAGGAGAGATTGCTCGTGTTATGTTATCTATTAAAGCTATGATTGCCGGGAAAATTCATCTTCCTACTCTTATTTTTGATGAAATTGATACTGGAGTATCCGGCGAAATTGCTGAACGAATGGCAATGATAATGGAAGAAATAAGTCGGAATGAAAGGCAAGTGATTAGTATAACTCATCTTCCTCAAATTGCGGCACGTGGTAAAACACACTATAAAGTCTATAAAAAGGATGATGAGCATCAGACAAATAGTCACATTAATAAATTGAACGAGAGAGAACGAATAGAAGAAATAGCCCAAATGGTTAGTGGTTCTACATTAACCCAAGCTGCTTTGGATAACGCTAAATCTTTACTTGGACTTTCATAATAATGAAAAATGAATAAGAAAAATGAAATGATATTTGGTGTCAGAGCAGTCATTGAGGCTGTTCAGGCAGGAAAAGAAATTGATAAGATATTTGTAAAGAAAGATATTCAAAGTGAACTCTCTAAAGAGTTGTTTGAGGCTATCAAAGGTAGAAAGATACCTGTGCAACGTGTTCCCTTACAAAAATTAAATAGGCTTACACAAAAAAACCATCAAGGGGTAGTTGCTTTCATCTCTCCAATAACATACTATAGAGTGGAAGATTTAGTTCCTTTTTTATTTGAAGAAGGTAATATCCCTTTATTTATCTTGTTAGATGGGATAACAGATGTACGAAACTTTGGAGCTATTGCGCGTACTTGTGAATGTGCTGGGGTTAATGCTATCATTATTCCCTCTAAAGGAAGTGTTTCTGTTAATGCTGACGCCATTAAAACTTCTGCAGGGGCATTAATGAATATTCCGGTTTGTCGAGAAGAAAACCTAAAGTCAACTCTTCAATTATTGAAAAATAGCGGATTTCAACTTGTTGCAGCAACTGAAAAAGGAGAAAAGCTTTATTCTGAAGTTGATTATTCAGTGCCTACTTGCATCGTTATGGGAGCCGAAGATGTAGGTGTTTCAGCTCCTTTATTAGCTTTATGTGATCATTGGGCTTCCATACCTGTTGTTGGGACTATTGAGTCTTTGAATGTTTCTGTAGCTGCAGGAATTATAATATATGAAGCTTTAAAAAGCAGAATGTCTAATATGAAAAACAGATAAATGAAACGAATTTATTTATTAACATTATTGATTCTATTTAATTGGGGTTGGGGAGTTGCACAATCTCCAAAATGGATGAAAAAGGCTCGAAAAGCTGTTTTTTCAGTTATTACTTATAATGATCAAGATGAAATCCTTCGAACGGGATACGGTTTTTTTGTTGACAGTAAAGGAATAGGGGTTTCAAAATATACTCTTTTTGAAGGAGCAAAACGTGCAACCATATTAGACGCTGATGGAAAAGCGCTAGAGGTTGAGGTTGTTATGGGAGTTGATGATTTATATGATGTAATAAAATTTAAGGTTTCTACTTCAAAATCTGTAGAAGCTCTAACTCCAAGTAAAGAAAAACCACAAGTAGGTGATGAGATACATATATTAGGTTATTCAACTCAGCAAAAAGAGGAAAGTATATCAGGTGCGTTGAAAGAGATATCTCAAGTAGGTGATTATAACTATTATACATTAGATGTCTCCTTGAAGGAAAAAATGATAAGCTGTCCTGTGGTGAATGTTAAGGGAGAGGTGATTGGTTTATCCCAAGAATCAGTTGAAAGTGATGATGCAGTTAGTTATGCCGTAGATGTGAATTACATAATGAATCAGTCAATAAGTGCACTAGCTTTTAATGATTTATCTCTAAAGAAAATCGGTATTAAAAAAGCTCTTCCTGATACAGAGGAAGAGGCTTTGGTTTTTCTTTTTATGATTTCCTCCCAGATTAAAGGAGAAGAATATTTTAGTCTACTAAACGATTTTATTGCTAAATTCCCAAAACATCCTGAAGGATATATTCGCAGAGCTAATTATAGTGTTCTGCAGAATATTGAAAATGAAGATAACTTAAAGAAGGCAAAAGAGGATATGCAACAAGCTATTAATGTTTCGGAAGATAAAGAAGAGTCATATTATAGCTATGCAAAATTAATATATAATTACAATTTGCTTAAAGCTGAAAATAATACAGAAAGTTGGACTTTATCGGATGCTATAAACATTATAGATAAAGCAATATCCATTAATCGACTTCCCATTTATTTGCAGTTAAAAGGCGATATTTATTTTGCTGAAGCTAAATATCAAGAGGCTTTTGATCTTTATCAAGAAATAAATAAGACAGACATGGCTTCTTCGGCTACTTTTTTCAGTGCTGCTAAGGCAAAAGAGATGTTGAATGCTAAGCCTGAAGAGATAATTGTGTTGTTAGATAGTTGTATAAGTCATTTGCCGGAGCGAGTTACAGAAACAGAAGCGGCTTATTATTTAGAGCGTGCTCATGTTTATTCTTCAATGAATGAACACAGAAAAGCCTTGTTAGATTACGACTCTTTCTATGAGGCTATGAGTGGAAATGTGAATGATGTATTTTATTATCTTAGAGGACAAACTGCCCGTGATAGTCGTTTATATCAGAAAGCATTAAATGATTTTACCGAAGCGATTATGGCCAATCCAAAGGAGGTGGTTTATCATATTGAGCTTGGAGCAACAAATCTGCGATTAGGACGTAATGATGAAGCTGAAAAAAACTTTAAGGATGCCATTGAAATTGATTCTGCATATGGGGAAGCCTATCGTTTATTAGGAGTGACACAGATTCAACAGAAAAAGAATGTAGAAGCTTGTGAAAGTTTCAATAAAGCCAAAGAGTTGAACGATCCTTTAGTGGAAGATTTAATTAAACGTTATTGTAACTAAAAGTAAAGCTTATAAGAGAGTAAAAAAAGCCTATTCTAGAAATTACTAAGGAATAGGCTTTTTTGTTTTATAATTACCTTTATTTTGATGAATAGATTTTTTATAACATAAAATCTATTTTTCTTGATTTAATTAATGTCAATAAATCGGCTACCATAAAGCTACTTCCACCTACAAAAATCAAATCACTTTCCAAACTATCTGCCCTTGCTTTATTTAAGGCTAATTCAACTGACGGATAGGATTCTCCTTTCAAGGCTACGGCATTGGCTTTTTGTTTTAACTCTTTTTCATCTAAGGCTCTCTCAATTTGTGGTTTGGTAAAGTAATAAATGGCATTTTTAGGTAGTAATTGAAGTATACCCATTATGTCTTTATCATTAACTACACCAAAAATAATGTGCAGTTGATGATGAGGCGTATTACGGAGTTGCTTAACTACTTCTGTGATTCCTTCCACATTATGGCCTGTATCACAAATTAGTGTTGGATTAGATGTTATTTTCTGCCATCTGCCTTGCAATCCTGTTGTTTCGGATACTGTAGCAAAACCCTTACGGATGCTTTGTTCGGATATGGAATAACCTATCTTATTAAGTTCTTCTAACACATGTAAAATAGTATTTGTATTTTTTATTTGGTAGATGCCTGCCAGCTCTCCATATAATTGATTGGGATATATACAATCATAAATCCAGCCACCCTCTGTGGCTTGTTTTGTACCCTCTGGTGTAACATAAGGAGATTTATCAGCGAATAAGATCGGAGCATTTTCTTTTTTTGCTTTTTCTTTGAAAACAGGTTCTGTATCAGGTAGGGATTCTCCTATAATAACAGGTGTGTTTTCTTTTATAATCCCTGCCTTCTCATAAGCAATCTTGGCTAAAGTATCTCCTAAAAACTGCGTGTGATCTAGACCAATGTTAGTAATTATGGATAAATCCGGCTGTATGATGTTAGTACAGTCTAATCTTCCTCCTAAACCTACTTCTATAACAGCTACATCTACCTTCTCTTGTTTAAAGAAATAGAAAGCCATTGCCGTAGTCAGTTCAAAGAATGAGGGTGATAACGGTTCAAAAAAATATTTATGATTCCTTACAAAATCAACAATGAAATCTTCAGGTACCGGTATTCCATCTATACGAATGCGTTCCCTAAAATCGAGCATATGTGGTGAAGTAAACAGTCCTACTTTATGTCCGTTTTGTTGTAAAATGGAAGCCAGCGTATGAGAGCAAGATCCTTTACCATTAGTTCCTGCAACGTGAATCGTTTTATAATAGGTATGTGGATGATTAAAAAAATCGTCTAAGACGTGAGTATTATACAATCCTTCTTTATAAGCTTTACCTCCTATTTTTTGGAACATGGGAGTACTTTTGTAAAGATAGTCTATTGTTTCTTTGTAATTCATTTTTTTATGGACTTTAGCTTGTCTAGGAACTTTATTCTGATTATTTTGTTGTAAAGATGTAATCAATTGTTTATCCATTGATTGCAATAAATTAAATGCAAATATCAACATTTTAACCTTATGAGACATGGGAAATAAGAAGAATTTTGTACTTGACACAAATGTTATATTACATGATTATAGATGTTTGTCAAACTTTGAGGAGAATGACATTTATCTTCCTATCGTTGTTTTAGAGGAGTTAGACAAGTTTAAAAAAGGAAATGAGCAAATAAACTTTAATGCTCGGGCTTTTTCCCGTGAATTGGATGCACTTACAGATGATTCATTGTTTACTGATGGAGCATCGCTTGGAGAAGGTTTAGGTAGATTATTTGTTGTTGCCGGCGAGGTGGAATCAAAAAAAGTGTCTTCATCATTTCCTGATCGTAAACCTGACCATCGAATTCTGGCAACAGCCGACTATATTAGTGAAAAATATCCTAATATGGTTACCACGTTAGTGACTAAAGATGTAAACCTTAGGATGAAAGCTCGATCCATTGGGATAATGAGTGAGGATTATATTAATGATAAGGTGCTTAACGAGGATATTTTTGATAAATCCAATGAAGTTTATGAAGGATTTGATTCGGCATTAATAGATAAGTTATATTCAACAAAAGGAGGACTTGATGTTGATTTATTTGGTGATTTAAGAAATGTGCTTCAGCCGAATGAATGTTTTATAGTGAAGAGTGATAGAAGTAGTGCTTTAGCTCGATATAATCCATTTGTTGATAGAATTGTATTGGTTGAGAAAAGAAGGAGTTATGGCATTGAACCCCGTAACGCTGAACAAGCTTTTGCTCTGGAAATTCTGAATGACACAGATGTTAAATTAGTTGGTTTAACAGGTAAAGCTGGTACCGGAAAAACATTATTGGCCTTAGCTGCAGCTTTAGCTAATATGGACAATTACAAGCAAGTTTTATTAGCTCGTCCTATTGTGTCTTTATCTAATAAAGATATTGGTTTTTTACCCGGTGATGCACAAGAAAAAGTAGCCCCTTATATGCAACCTCTTTTTGATAATCTAAATGTAATTAAGCGTCAGTTTGCTATTAATTCTCAAGAAGTTAGAAAGATAGAGGAAATGCAAAAAGGAAATCAATTGGTTATTGAAGCTTTGGCTTTTATAAGAGGGCGTAGCTTAAGTGAAACATTCTGTATAATTGATGAAGCTCAAAACTTAACTCCTCATGAAGTGAAAACAATTATTACGCGTGCTGGAGAAGGTACAAAAATGGTATTTACGGGAGATATTCACCAGATAGATCATCCTTATTTAGATACTCATTCAAACGGATTAGTCTATATGATTGACCGGATGAAAGATCAATCTATTTTTTCTCATGTCAATTTAGTTAAAGGTGAAAGAAGTAAACTAAGTGAATTAGCAAGTAATTTATTATAATGATTGTAAGTTTCTGGTGTTACCTTAATAATTTAGTGTTATATTGTAAATAGTTTTATAATTTATAAAACAAAAGATTTTTTTCTTTGTTCTTAATTATAGATGATATTTGGTGTTTAATAATAAATAAAAATTTACGATTATGAAAGGATTAGATGTTTTAGGTGCATTTTTAGGTGGAGCCCTTGTCGGTGCTACCATAGGAGTTCTCTTTGCACCACAAAGAGGTGAAAGAACGCGTGAATTAATAGCAAAAAAACTTCGTGAAAAAGGGGTTAAATTAAGTAAAACTGATTTAGACGAATTAGTTGATGATATTGCAACTGAATTAAAAGATATTGCAGATTAAAAATTGATTGAAGTAGAAAGAAGAACAGAGCTATTATGTTTAATGATAAAACCATTACAAGTATAAAAGATCTTTTTGATGAGATAAAAAAGTATTTAGTACTTCAAAAAGAATATACCAAATTAGAAATAACAGAGAAATTAACGATCTTATTCTCTACTTTAGTGCTAATTATTTTATTTGTCATTTTAGGCATGGTAGCCCTGTTTTTTATATTATTAGCAACAGTCTATACTTTATCTCCTTATGTTGGAGGGATAGGACTTAGTTGTTTAATCATAGGGGCTTTTTCTCTTGTTTTAATTCTTCTGATTTATTTGTTCAGAAAGAGACTCATCATTTCTCCTATTGTTAATTTTATGGTTAATTTGTTTTTAGGAGATTCCAAGAAAAAAGAAAATAAATAATATAATAAGTATGTCATCCTTTGATTATCATTTTCCAAACAAAAAGAAAATTGATTTAGTAGATATTTCAAATAGAAAAGAAGAAATTTTAGTTGAAATACGAAAACAACAAGATTCAATTCTAAATCAGGCTAAAGTAATTATTCAGCCCGTAAATTCAATTTTCAATGTTACTCAAAGTTACGTTAAACCTTTTCAGTTAGGATTTGGTACATTTAGTGCTTTACGGCTAGGATGGCAGCTTTTTAGGGGTATGAAAGGAGTAGGAGCCATAGGTGCTGCGCGTTTAGCTTGGCAGCTTTTTAAGAAAGGAAGAAAAGCTTTGAAACGAATATTTTAAAGATGGCTTTTTATTTATTATCTACAACTTTTCCGTATTTCTAAAGTTTTATAAAAATAAATGTAAATTAAAAAGGTCCCAGAGTAATCAATATTCGCTCTGGGACCTTTGTACCTTTGATCTGGGACCGACCCCTCTTCGGTCTGGGTTATAATGAGGGTTGGTCTGGGACCTTTTATTTTTATATTATGAGGTGATAATTATTGAAGTTTATCTAATTAAATGTAAGTTTCTAACATTTTTACTTCACCTTCAGGTATAATGGTTACTTCCATGGTTGTTGCCGGAAATAGAACAGTTTGACCTGCTTTTATTTTGATTTCGTTGTCCTGATCATCAATCATCTTACAGCTTCCTTCCATACATATAAATATCACAAAAGAATCTAATTCTGTATAATCGCAGGTTATTTCCTCATCTACTTCATAAAGTGAAGTGGTAAAATAAGGACAAGCCACCAATTCTACCGGTTCATTTTTATTGCTTTCATAATGAGTTCTATAATCATCTATAACAGTATAATCAAGAGCTTCTGCTGCTAAATTAGTATGTAATTCTCTCGGGTTACCTTCAGCATCTTTTCTATCGAAATCGTAAATGCGATAAGTTACATCTGATGTTTGCTGAATTTCAGCAATGAATGAGCCGGCTCCCAAGCTGTGTACACGTCCGGCTGGGATGAAGAATACATCACCTTTACTTATTTCGTGTTTTTTTAATACATCTAATATAGTGTGATTGTGAATTCTTTGTTTATACTCTTTCGGCGTAATCTCTTTAGAAAAACCTAAATTAATTGAAGAGTCTTTTTCTGCATCGATTATATACCACATTTCAGTTTTACCCAATGAATTATGGTGCAATTTTGCCATTTCATCATCCGGGTGAACCTGAATGGAAAGATCTTGTTTTGCATCGATAAATTTAATGAGTAATGGGAATTTATCGTGATACTGTGCATAATTATCATCTCCTACTAAGTCTCCTTTGTACTCTCTAACTAATTGAGAGAGAGTCATACCGGCATCAGATCCATTGGCCACAACGGATTCAGATCCTGAAACACCCGATATTTCCCAACTTTCTCCCACATTGTTCAAGTCCTCACTTAAGTTCTTAAAAGGGATAATTTTGCTACCACCCCAAATGGTCTGCTTCAAAATAGGTTTAAATAAATAAGGATACATTTTTTATATTAAATTTAGTGATTCAATACAAAAATAGTAAAATGTATCATTTTTTATTAGATTTGAATCTAA
>CAZFXK010000072.1:0-13011 GCA_964522975.1 uncultured Bacteroides sp.
AAAGCCAAGACCCCCCCTTGGGGTATGAATCAAAAGCCTGTTAAATGAACGCACCGGCTAATACACTTGGCTTTAGCGGCAATGACAAAGATACACACTTTTTACTCTACGTTCCAAATCTTTTTATCCTTTTATTTAAGTAAAAGCTAGCTAATACAAAGAAAGGATATGAAGGCCTCCTTACTCATATAGAAAGAGGAATTAAGAGGGGCTGTTTTTTCAAAGCAGAAAAAACATTAGCCCAAGGTGGATCCGGTCAGGGACCAAGCATCACTCTCTCCCGGACCGAGCACTCCTCGAGCCCCGACCAAAGGGCCTTCGATCACCGACCGAGGAAAAAGAGAAAAAATATCTTTTAATGCCCAAAGAAGAAATAAGTCCCGTTTTATGTATCTTTAGCCTTTTAACAAAAAACAAACAAAAATTAGAGAGGTAAACATAAAAATGAATTGGAAAGTAGATAAAAAAACATTAACCCTATTAGCCGGCGTGGTTTGGTTTCTGGCCGGAGTTAACATTTTTCGTATTGGAATAGACACCTGGCTAAACCATAAACAAAATTTCCTCATCGAACTTTGTTTAGCAGTCTTGATATTTTGTATCTTTTTTTTCGTGATATTCAAACCCATATGTAAAAAAAACATCCAAAGAATCCTACAGAAAGGAGAAAAAAACCATCCGCTTTCATTCTTTAACGCAAAAGGATGGATAACCATGATCGGCATGATGACCTTTGGTATTTTAGGAAGAAAATATGGACTTTTCCCTGACAGTTTTATTCTTTTCTTTTATACAGGTCTTGCCTCTGCATTAATGACAGCCGGACTCCTTTATTTGTATATGGCATGCTGCAAAATAAAAGTCGCAAACTAAGGTTTTTATTGCTTTTAACAGACAAATAGTCCCCACATTAATAGACTTATTTTTTACTATTCATTCAATAAAAAAGAGAATATCACCAAAAAGTATTTAAATTTGCAAATTAGAAATATATACCAGAAAAAGAGCACAATGAATAAACATTATCATTCAAAAATAACTTTCCTTTTATTCTTTTTAATGGGTTTAATAAACTCATCCTGTGGAGAAGACCGAAGAGTGGAATATTACGAAGAGACTAAAGTTGATCGATGGATAGAAAGCACAATGCGACAACATTATTATTGGTATGAAGATATGCCTTCTTCATCCGATGAAAAACTAAACTATTTCTCTCCTCCTAAAGATTTCCTTAACAGCTTACTTAGTAAGAATGACGGAAAGAGAGGAAGACCCTATTCTTACATAGAAAATCTTTTAGAAAATGGAAGTCAAACCCGATCCATACACAACATAAAAAACTCTTATGGCTTTGAATTTGCCTCTTATACTGATTATAAATTAAGAGTGTTATATGTTGTAAAAAACTCACCTGCAAGCGATGTTGGATTGAAACGAGGAGATTGGATACTATCCATCAATGGGGAAAAAATAACAGACTCCTGGATTGATTTATTACTCAATGGAGGTGAATCTTTAGAATTAGGAATAGGAGCCTATGATGAAGAAAACAAAGAATTTAAAGTTACAAAAACGATTACATTACCGCCATCAAGGCCAATAGAAGATAACCCTATTTATTTAAATGATGTATTAACTGTTGAAAACCATAATATAGGATACATTGTATACAACCACTTCACCCCTCATAAAATAGATACAGATGAAGATAATATCTATGACAATCAACTGCGTGAAATATCCAAAAAATTCAAGACCCAAGGAATAAAAGATTTGGTTCTTGACTTACGATATAATAACGGAGGCTATTTAACTTCCGCATCTTTATTGTGTGAGATTTTAGCTCCGGCCTCTGCAAAAGGAAACACAATGTATTCTCTTGAATATAATGATAAACAAAAAAATCCTTGGGATACATATTATTTTAATCAACATTATTTAGGAGACGGAGTAAATTTAGACCTGAAAACACTTTACGTTTTAGTGAGTAGTGCTACTGCATCTGCCTCTGAATTAATCATTAATTGCTTAGATCCATATATGAAAGTGGTTCTTATTGGAACACAAACAGAGGGTAAGAATGTAGGCTCAACCACTTATACACACGAAGACGGAGAATGGGCCTTACACCCCATTATCTTTAAAATATACAATTCTGAAGAAAAGTCTGAATACAAAGATGGATTCAAGCCGGACATCCCATTTAATGATTTAGAATTACCCAATAAACTGCATGAGTTAGGGGATCCTAATGAAGCATTACTCAAACGTGCCATAGGAAAAATTATAGGAAAACCGGTAATTGAACAAAAAAAAATCCGCTCACGTAGTCAAGGTTTCTCTTTACAATTAGCTAAATCATCCATAGCTGTTAAGGCAACACCTATTTTAATAAAATAAGAAAAATAATTACTTAAAAACGCAAGAATATAATATCTAATAAGACACTAAAGAGCAAAGGAACAATAACTTTTATATTAAAATAAAGAAGAACCCATTTGCTAATCGTATTTTATTCTTATATTTATAACATAATTTCAAAAACGTGAAAAAAACTTTAACTTATTAGACTCAAGAATGAAAGTATTATATTTGAAAGAGCATCTATCTTGCACTAATTATTTATCGAATACCCTCAATGGCTTTAATCGATATAGCCTAAAGGCCAATGAATCTTTTACCATTCAAAACGAAGATTTACATTTCCTTTTTTTCTTTAGAACAGGAAAAGTAGAAATCTCTTGTAGTGAGTTTGACAATAAAGTTTACGAAGGTGGCAATATGATTTTCTTGGCTAAAGGTAATAGAATAAAAGGAAAAGTAATAACAGACTCAAAATTCACTTTAGTCTGTTTTGAAAAACACATCAATCTATGCGATAAAGCAATGCTTGAATCCTTATACATAAAACAAAAAGTCATAGGAGAAAAAAACTACGATGGATTACCTCTTAGAACCGGTATAAACAAAGTATTAGATAGTGTAGATTACTATTTAGATAATAAACTTTCTTGCAAACATCTGCACTTGCTCAAACTACAGGAAGTATTTTTCATTCTACGTGCCGAGTATAAAAAGAAAGAACTGGTTTACTTCTTTAAACCTATGCTTGATCAAAGTGTTAGCTTTGAAGATTTTGTTATGACCAACTATAAAAGGGTAAAAACAGTAGAGGAATTAGCAGAACTTTATAATTGTTCTCAGCGAACCTTTAATCGGTATTTTCAAGAAACATTCAACGATTCTCCCTATAATTGGATGCTAAAACAAAAATCTGAAGAAGTAAAAGAGTTATTAACAACCACAAAAACTCCTTTTAAAACCATTATAGAGGATTATAATTTTTCTTCACCTTCTCATTTTTCTACATTTTGTCGTGCTCAGTTTGGAGTTCCGCCACGTGATGTGAGAAAAAAAGCACAAAAAATAAAGAATAATGTTGATAGTGAATGATAACATACAAATATAAAAGCCTGTTCCACAAAAAAGAACAGGCTTTTATATTTTCAAGATCTACCAATTCACATTGACTTTAACTCCAGCATTAAACCAAAAACCAGGCTGAGGTACATTTCCATAATCATAATACTTACGATTAAAAATGTTATCAAAAGCAGCATAAATCACATACTTTGGCTTATTCCATTCCAACTTTAAATCAACTAAAGCATAAGATCCATAGGGCTGAATTGTTTTTGTGGGTTTAAGATTCTCATCGTAAATAAAATATCCCCCCATTCGATCTTGCCAACGTATGGACCAAGAAGCGTGTAAACAATCATAAACACGATGACTTAATTGGGCAATAAACTTATGCCGTAAATATTCTAAAGCATAATTTGATTTATAAATTTCTTGTGAATTTTCTTTGTCCTGATGAAGATAAGCGTAGTTAAGAGATAGCTGATTTAAATAACTATCAAATCCCAGCAATTCGGAAAAAAGAAGCTGAAAAGAAGTATCAAAACCATAATTACTTAACTTCAAAAGATTGGTAGAGTGATAAATGTCATCGGCATGAAACATCACCCAATCAATCATCTCTCTACCTCTTTGATAGAATGTACTAACTTCTGCACGAAGGCCATTTGCCCTATAACTCCCCCCAACACTATACGCATCGGTTCGTTCTGGTTTTAAATTTTTATCCCCTACTTGGGCAACACTTTCATAGAATAGATCTGTAAACGTTGGAAGTCGTAAAGCTTTATTCCAAGAAACAAACAGTTTCCATTGAGGGGTAGGACGATAAGATAAATCAATTCCGGGATAAAAGCGGAATTTTTGATCCAATCCGGTATTCATTGTTGCAAGAACTCCCGTAGACAGGGTAACAGTAGAAAAAATAAAGTTGTGTTCCAAAAAATAGCTAACATTCGTCCGACTCACTTTTTTTGAATACTTCCTTCCCCGATGCCCGGGAACAGAAACCTCTTTTCCTTCATCTAACTCTTCTCCCATATTTGTACTTAATAAACCTTCAGTCCTAACTTCAGCACCAAATCCCGTTTTACCCCATAGAGATGAAAAATAACCGTTCACTCCTACTCCATAGACATCATTCCGATGAAAATTCTCTCCTGTCTCAGTACCCTTTATAAGTTGATAATGATCGTAAGAACGATTCCAATACAAAATCGGACGCATCTGAACCGTTCCTTTAGTTTCCCCTTGCAAAGCAACAAAATAACGCCTGGTTTCCTCATATTGGTTAGGATAAGAGGCACTATAAAAAGTATTAGCCCCATACTTTTGATCGGAAATACCCAATTGCCAGTTGAAGTGAACTAGAGGTAGAGCATACTCCCCTTGATAAAATCCTTTTCCTTGCTTAAAATCACTATTATGAACGGCACCATCACTACGCTGATAGTTTCCACTAAGTTGATGAGTAAATTTTGAAGTGTTTAAAGAAAGATGGGTACCTCCTCCAACAGAACCATATTGCCCTCCTTTAAGATGAAACAATATACCATTTTGCTTGGATTGTTTGGTTACGATATTAACGGCACCGGAGAAGGCAGCCGTACCGTAAATACGAGCAGCGGGACCTTGCAATATTTCAATGCGTTCAATTTGGTCAACAGAGACAGGGAGGTCCAGATTAAGATGTCCGGTTTGTGGGTTATTGATGTTAATTCCATTGAGAAGAAGAGTCAGTTGATCGAATGTTCCACCCCGAATGGAAAGATCGGTTTGGATGCCAAAGGCACTGCGTTGCCTAATGTCTACAGGGGCAATGAATTTCAATAAATCATTGACACTATTTGCATTTATCTTTTGAATCTCATCCTGTGATAGAATAATGACTTGCCGAACCATCTCCTGCTGGGTTAAGGGGACTCGTGTACCAATGACCTCCACTTCCTCCAAGGAATAACTGTTCACTTGTTCATCAACTCTATTTTGAGCAGACAACTCTTTAACATTAGCAAAAGTTAAAGTCATAATAGACAGTACACCAATGACCACCTCTTTCTTTAGACTGGCAAAAACGGCGTAAGTTTTACGTGAAAACCGTTTCCAACCTACACTTTTCGATAAAAATAAACTTTGTTCTTTCATAAAAATGATTTAAAAATGGGATGAATCCCATAATGATTAATAATAGATAAAGACCAAACGGATAAAACCGTCTAGCCTACTATCTGTGATTAACAAAGGTAGGTAATCTAAACTTAGAGCACAATAAAAAATAAACTAGTCTACAAAATAAGCCGGTACAGAAAAAGGAGCGAATTAAAAGAAGAAAATCAACTCCGACAAAATCCAAAAGGAAAACGAGTTGACTTTGAACTTATAAAAAGAACCTAAAAAGGACTTTCACGCCTTGGGAAAGGTAAAAAACAGCTCTAGTCCACCCTCTTTCCTGTTTTTCGCAATGATATCCCCTTGATGGTAACGAATCGCATTTTTTACAATTGAAAGTCCCAACCCGGTTCCTCCTGTTTCTCGAGTCCTTCCTTCAGATACTCGATAAAAGCGTTCAAACAAACGATTTATATTTGCGTGAGCAGGAAGCCCTACCCCATTGTCAGAGAAAGAAAAATAGTAGAAGTCCTGATTCTCTGCATAGAGATGCACTTTGATTTTAATATGGTTTCCGGCATATCGGATGGCATTCTCCAGTAAATTTCTAAACACAACATATAGGAGATTATAATTCCCCTTTACAATGACATTCTCAGAAAATGTCCAGACAAAATCGATGTCATTCTCTTTCAGTTTAGCAGCAAAATCCAGACTTAAATTCTCTAACAACTTAACAAGACAAACCGATTCTTTAGGAAAGGTCTGTGTAGCATTCTCCAATTTAGTAATTAAACCCATATCTTGAATCAACTCCGATAAAATGAGCGCCTGATTATAGGCACGTTGAAGAAAATAGGTTCTCTTATCTTCCGGAATATCCTCATTCAATAAAGTTTCTAAATAACCTCGTATACTGGTTACGGGAGTTCTTAATTCGTGTGCAATATTACCGGTCATTTCCTGTTTCAACCGGTCCAATTTTTCCTGACTCGTGATATCATTAACCACTAATTCAAACTCTCCACTCGAAAAAACCTTCACCCGTATTGCAAACAACCGTCCTTGCTTTTCAAGTTTTGTTTCAAAAAAAGTATCATCCCGACTTTTATTATCTAAAAACGAAGCTACTTCAGCAAAAAGAGGTTCAGCAAAAAGAGCCTCTGCATCTCCCTCGTCAATTAAAATATTCAAGTATTGAATGAATAAACCATTCATAAACTTCGCTTTTCGGTTTGAGTCATAAAAGCAAAGTCCTTCTTGGGAGTTATGCACGTGCATTAACAACTTTTCTCTCTCTAAAGCAACACGTTGTTTTGATTGTTGTAACTGCTTGTAACTATTTACGATTCTTCTTCCTATCTCACCTAACTCATCGAGCGGGAAATCAGCAGGTAAAGTATCTACTTGATCGGCCTCCACAGCTCTCGTAAAATTACGCAACTCTTCTATGGATGAACTAAAGCGGTTGGAAACATAATGTATCAAAATAAGTAGCACGACTAAAAGCAATCCAACATAGTAATAAAATACCCGGTCGGATTTCAACAGCCCCTTTACTTCTGTATCATAGGGAAGAGCCAAGCGAACATAGTACTGGGGATAACTCTTAACATAATAAAAATAAACTTGCTGATTGGTATCCGAAGTTCTAATCTCCCGTCCCTCTCCTTGTTCTTTAGCTTCTTGAATTTCAGGCCGGTCGGAATGATTGATTAATGAAGAGTCTGAAAACACGTTATCATAAATAACCTTCCCCTCCTTATCGATGAAAGTTAAACGGATGCCATCGGGAAGAACGTTATTAACACTATCTAAAAACAGCTCAATCCCTTCTTGTCCTATACGAAAATTCAATCCTTTGTGAATTAGATCAGCATATCCTTGCAGTCGGCTCTCTAAAACCTCAGAACGTGCTTTCTTTTCCCGTGATTGCTCAAAAAGAATGACTCCCCCTGCAAAAAGAAAAAGAATGAGAAGAAAGAATAAGAAAAGCCTATTCCTATAATTCCACTTCAAACCCTTTAGGATCGAACTGAT
Source organism: uncultured Bacteroides sp. (assembly GCA_964522975.1). Lineage (GTDB taxonomy): Bacteria > Bacteroidota > Bacteroidia > Bacteroidales > Bacteroidaceae > Bacteroides_E. The sequence goes on from CAZFXK010000072.1 coordinate 7,570, forward strand.
AACCATATCCTGTTCTACTATTAATTAAGGTTCCGTAATTACCCAATTTCTTTCTTAAGCGTGTAATATGTACGTCCACCGTTCTTGGAGTAATATAAGGGGTATCCTGCCACACGCTTGCAATGATCTCATCTCGACTATATACACGAAATGGATTAGACGCCAACAAAACAAAGAGTTCAAACTCCGTTTTAGTTAATGCTAAAACCTTATCCTTAATATAAGCTTCTTTAGCCTCCAGATTCACCATCAAATCACCAAAGGTCAAAATAGAACGAGAAGAATCATTGCTCTTTAATTGGGTGCGTTTTAATATCGCATTGACTCGGGCTATTACCTCCTTGATTGAGAAAGGTTTCGCAATATAATCATCAGCGCCAACAGAGAAGGCAGTTAGCATATCATTTTCGGTATCTTTCGCCGTTAAAAAAATAATGGGAACTGTATTTTGTTCCTTGCGTAAGCGCTCGGCTAACTGATAACCCGACATCCCTTCCATCATCACATCTAATAATATGAGAGAGGTTTCGGGAGTTAATCTACTTAGAGCTTCTTCTGCAGAATAAGCTGAAACAACCTTCCAACCCTCATTTTCAAGATTAAAAGCTAAGATTTCACAGATGTCTTTCTCATCGTCTACTACTAAAATTTGAACATCCTCCATTTTACCATTCTTTTAGTTGAAACCCATCTCTCATTGGTTATTAAGATTAAGATTCTTTCTTTTTGGTGTCTTGTTTCTTATTCTTTCCGTTAGAATCCAGTGGAATTGTTTTGCCTCCGTGTTTCAACACTTTAGCATCTACATAAAAAACTATTTCCTCTACAATATTACTACAATGATCCCCAATCCGTTCTAATTTACGAATTAATAATAAAGTTTTCAAACCACAAGGTATCTGATCAGGATGGTTGGCCAGATATTTTGATAAAATTCCAATAGAATCATCGTAAATCTGATCTACATCCTCATCTTGAGTTAAGATACGCCCCACCAACTCCGTATTTTCCGATTGTAGAACAACAAAACTATCCGTCAACATACGAAGCAGCATATCGAATAACTCTTCCATTCGGAGTTCTTCTGATAAAGCTTTTGTAAATCCCAGACAATCATCTTTTACCACGTGGACGGCAACCCCATTGGCAAAATCTCCTATTCGCTCCAATGTATTGCTAATCTTGATTAAAGAAAGTACCAAGCGCAAATCAATGGCTACGGGAGCAAAAAGTGCAATATAATTTTCGCAATCACTATCTATTTTCAACTCATAGGCATTAATGCGTTTTTCACGACTCATAACCTCACGTCCCATATCAATATCACCGGTCAGAAACGACTGCTTTGCCTTTTCTAATTGAGAAATTACCAATCTCCACATTTCATTGACTGTTTCTTTAATATCAGCCAATTCACGTTCCATGTGTTTCATACCTTTTTTTTCATCCATTATTATAAATATTAACCAAATCGTCCTGTTATATAATTCTGTGTTTCTTTCTTCTCCGGATTTAAGAATATCTTCTTCGTCTCATCATATTCTACTAACTCTCCTAACATAAAGAAGCCGGTCTTATCGCTTACTCTCGATGCTTGCTGCATATTATGTGTTACAATCACTATGGTATAATCTTTCTTTAATGAATAGATTAACTCTTCTATCTTCGAGGTGGAGATGGGGTCTAATGCTGATGCAGGCTCATCCATTAACAATACGGAAGGAGAGATGGCTAGGGCCCTGGCAATGCACAGACGCTGTTGCTGTCCACCGGATAGATCGTAAGCCGATTTCTTCAATTTATCTTTCACCTCATCCCAAAGAGCTGCACCTTTCAACGATTCTTCTACCCGTTGGGTTATGAATTTCTTATCCTTCACTCCATTTACACGCAAACCATAAGCCACATTCTCAAAGATCGATTTAGGAAAAGGAGTGGGCTTTTGAAAAACCATCCCTACTCGTTTTCGTAATTCATCCAAATCTACTGATTTATCATAGATATCCATATCATTTACCCAGCATTTTCCTTCAAGTCGTGTACCTTCTATCAAATCATTCATGCGATTAAATAAACGTAGAAAAGTGGATTTGCCACAACCGGAGGGACCAATCAATGCAGTAACTGTATTAGGCTCCATTTCCATGGAGACATTTTTTAATGCTTGAAAATCTCCATAATAAAAATTAACTGATTCTGCTTTTATCATATCTTTTTTCTATAATAGCTAATTAATTTATTTTTACTTTACGTCCCAAACGATTTCTTATCCAATGGGCAATTAAATTTACAATCAAAACCAACACAATGAGTACCAATGCCGTTCCATAAGCCATAGGACGGGTTGCTTCCAAATCTGTACCACTTGTCACTAAAACATAAAGATGATAAGGCAAAGCCATCACCGGATCTAAAATACTAGTGGGTAATTGAGGTAAGAAATAAGCTGCAACGGTAAATAAAATGGGGGCTGTTTCTCCCGAAACCCGTCCTACCGATAATACCAATCCCGTCATAATGTTTGGCATGGCCTGTGGCAATACCACACGACGAATGGTTTGCAGTTTATTGGCACCTAAGGCATAGCTACCTACCCTGAAAGCATACGGCACACTTAACAGTGCTTCTTCCGTTGTACGGATAATAATGGGTAAAACCAACAGACTCAAAGTGAGCGATCCGGCAAGGATTGAATCACCAAACCCTAAGGTATTTACAAACAGAGTCATACCGAATAACCCCATCACAATGGAAGGAATACCGGCCAGATTATTGGTCATCAACCGAATGAATTGCACTACTTTCCCTTTTTTGGCATACTCCTGAGTGTAAATTCCGGCCATCACTCCCAAAGGAAAGGAAATAATCAAACTACCGGCAACCAAACAGAGGGTACCCACAATGGCAGGGAAGATACCTCCTCCTGTCATCCCATCCGTAGGCGATGTCGTTAAGAATTCCCAACTAATTACACCAACTCCTTGAACAACGATAAAACCCAATATCCAAATCAATAAAGCCACTACTAGCACTCCCAAAACCCGGAAGAGTAGGAAAGCCATATTCTGTGCTCTTTTTTTCTTTCTTATCATATTTAAAATCCTCTATTTTGTTGCTTACGTGCCAGACTTTCAGAAATAACATTTACAATCATTGTCATAATGAATAACACCGCACCCAGTAAGAAAAGGGCTTGATAATGCGATCCTCCTGCAGATGCCTCTCCTAATTCGGCTGCAATCGTTGCAGGAATGGTTCGTACCGGCTGTAATAAGGAATGTGGAATTAAAGCGGCATTTCCCGTCACCATCAAGACAGCCATCGTTTCTCCTAAAGCACGCCCTATTCCCAATACAACTCCTGCAGATATACCTGAAGATGCATAAGGAATCACTACCCGATAGATGGTTTGCCAATGGGTAGCTCCCAAGGCCAGACTCGCTTCTCGTAAAGGACGAGGTGTATTCTTCATCGATTCTTCTGCAACGGAGATCAGGGTAGGTAAAGCCATGATGGCTAAAATCAAACTACCTACTAAAGCCGTTTCTCCCACAGGCAGATCTAGTAGCTTTTGCACACCCGGCACTAATACCACCAAACCAAAGAAACCGTAAACTACCGAAGGAATGCCGGCAAGCAATTCAATGACCGGTTTTAACAGCTGACGCATACGCGGACTGGCCAACTCTGCCAGATAAATCGCTACTCCTAATCCTAAGGGTAATGCAATTAAAATGGCAAACAGACTCACCCACAAGGTACCCATCAACAAGGGTAGAGTACCTAAAAGAGGAACCGGTGTTGCGGTGGGCATCCACTCTTTTCCTACAAAGAAATCTCGCAGATCAAAGTTGTTATCTGTCATTGCTTTGACAATCGGATTGTCTAACGGAGCATATAATTTGGGTATGTAAGCAATGACTCCGGGTGTAGAAGCTATAATATCTCCTATACACTCACTCAGGTGTTCATACTCTTCACCTAGTTCTTCCGTAGTGTAACGCTCCAAAATTTGATCCAACCGTACGGGAACAATGGGCATCGAACGACCGCCATATTTCTCCCAATTAACTACATCCTCATCAAAAATGGCTTTTAAATCGTCAGCCGAAAGTTGATCTACTTCATTTGTTGCATTCAATAACAACACATAACCTTCATCTACACGGGAAGATTGAAAAAGTCCTATTCCTTCTTTAAATAAGAAGATCACAATCAGTAATATGATTAAAGCCGTAATACCTCCCGACAGGGTTAATAGCTTTTCCATCAACCACTCTCCCCAGGCACTGAATCCTTTTCTTCGTTTTCGTTTTATATCCATCTACTCTTTGTTTTTAATTCGGTATGAATCCCAACTCTTTAACAATCTCTTCACCTCTGTCTGATACAATAAAATGTAAAAAGGGTTGGACCACCTCCTCTTTATCAGATAAATAGTAATAATAGAGAGGACGTACAATAGGATAATGAGATCCTTCCTCATACGACTCTTCAGGTCCCACATAGGTTTTCCCTTCATCATACGAAACCTTTAAGGCTTTTACCGAGCTATTCAAATAGGCCAATCCTACATATCCAATGGCTCCCTTTGTTTGGGAAACCGATTGCATTACGGCTCCGGTAGCAGGCATATTTAACACTCCCGACTGGTAGTTCTTAAAATCCAATACCTCTTCTTTAAAAAACTCATATGTACCGGAAGAAGTTTCTCTACTATAAGGTACAATAACCCAATTTTCTCCACCTACTTCATTCCATCGCTTCACTTTTCCACGATAAATGGCACTCAACTGCTCTTTCGTTAGCTGATTAATAGGATTCTTCGGATTTACAATAACGGCCAAGGCATCATAAGCTACAATAACCTCTCTAAGTTCTTTTCCGGATTGCTTTATTTTTAAACGTTCGGAAAAAGATATGGGTCTGGAAGATTGGGCTAAATCTGTTGAGCCCTCCAGCAAGGCTAAAATACCTACTCCACTACCTCCCCCTGTCACCACAATCGACTGATTCGGATTCTCTTTTATCATCTCTTCTGCCCATCGTTGCGACAAAGGCAGAACGGTATCCGATCCTTTTATGCGTTGTGCAGACAAGCTGCACATCGCACAAAGTAATAGAACACTTAAAACAATTTTCTTACCCATTAATTTTTCTTTTCATTTAATCTATTACAAAGCTAAATCATAGGTGTTACAGAGAAACTACTCAAATGTTACATTTTGGTTACAATTTCTTTTCTACAAAAGAAATTCTTATTAAGAAAATATCTTTTTTTAATGCTATTACAATCTGTTTTACTTTCAAAGAACTATTTGTTTAGAAAACTTCTTTATTAATAACTGAAGATGTTTCTTCTTTTTATGAAATATCTTTTCTAATCATAAATACTACCTTTTTCTCTTGATAGAAAAAGGTATGCCAAAAAGATCAAGTGCT
>CAZFXK010000073.1:0-12800 GCA_964522975.1 uncultured Bacteroides sp.
AGATCATTGAACAAATCGAAATGGAGTTCCTCTCGTTTGCCCACAGGGAAAACAGACTCTCTTTATTCCCATATCCAAAACTTAAAATAAGATTTTAAATGTAACAGATTATTAGCAATAAAAAAGCCTGCTATTTATTTAAGATGAAAATAGCAGGCTTACACCCATTATATTTTTATACAAGATTTCTTATTCAACAATCCTCGTATAGTGAAAGTAATCAATATCCACATAACCTCCGGAAGTTTTCGTTGCATAATTTACAATTCCAAACCGATTTCCCATAAAATGTTCCAGATTATAAACCATTTGGAATTCAGTTCCCAATTGAACCCAATCTTGATTATTCAAACTATAGTAAAAGTTTGCTTTATCTCTTCCTTCATTAAAATCACAATCCAAACGCAGATAAATCACATTCTGTGCCAATTCTACTCTCTCCTTTTCAACCCCCCGATCAGTCATCACAACATATTTATCATCACCCTCTTTATTTACCGAAATCATTCCCGGCTCAGAACAGTATGCGGTCAATCCTGCAATATCACCATCCTGCATTTGAGAAACATCCATCGCAATAACACCACGACAAGCCGGCCCCTCAGTTCGCTGAGATAACATGTTTCGTGCTTCAAAAATAGTTTGTACTATTTTTTCTGTCTTCAAACGCATATATCCTTTTCGCTCTGTCAATGACCACAGATTGTTATCGGGATTATGATTCCATTGCCAGTTAAGTGCTAATTCTGAGGAATCAAAATCATCACTGATTACCAGTGGACTGGCTTCTTGTCCTAACACCGGGAGGTCCATGATTAGTGGAACTTTTCCTTCCTCATCCCCCAACATTGGCCACCCATCAATCCAACGACAAGGCATCAACACCGGAACGCGTCCCACCGCTCCACGATCTTGGAACAGGAAACCGTACCATTCCCCTTCTTCTGTATCTATAATGCAACCTTGTGCCACTCCGGCACCTTTACGATCCATATCATCAGAAAGAATGATTTTCTGGTCATAGGGGCCTTCAATCTTGTCCGAGCGAAAAGCTAGTTGAGTCCGAATACCTCCTGCCGGCCACCAAATTAAAAACATATAATATTTATCGTTATACTTACACAGATGAGTCCCCTCTAAAAGTCCGTTGAGGTTTTGTTCAGCCCCATTAATCACTTCCACATCAAGTCCATTTTCCATAACGCCCGATAAATCTCTTTTCATCTCCCGTAAACGAATATTACCTGCACCACCGGCAATGTAAATTCTGCCATCATCATCGAAAAACAACGAAGTATCATGATACCGCTCATCTATATCCATTATTTTCTCCCATTTTCCGGTAGGATCCACCGTACTATAGATATAAGTTTTCAGCGGACGGTTAGTTGCAAAGAACACGTAAAACTTTCCATTATGATAACGCAACGAAGAGGCCCACTGTCCTTGTCCATAAACATCTCCATCCTCTAAATCATAGGCAGGACTATCTTTAATTTCAGGAACAACATAGCTTATGATTTCCCAGTTTACCAAATCTTTTGATTTCATAATGGGTATACCGGGCATTAAATGCATGGTTGTACTAACCATATAGAAATCAGAGCCTACACGAATTACATCTACATCGGGTACATCGGCATAAATTACGGGATTAGTAAATGTGGTTTGAGTTTGAGATTCAGTCGACTTCTTTTCTGCACAACTGCAAAACAAAAAGAAAGAAGAGAAAATCAAGGCAGTTATAAGTTTCATAATATTTGATTTTATTATTTTAAATTATTTTCGGATAACAGCTCTCATATGATGGAGATTAAATTAAGAATAAAAGAGAAATATTCAAGCATAAAAACAATTTATTCTATTTTAGGAATGAATGTGAATAGATTATAAATGGAAAAACACCCATAAAAGCAAAAACCGGTTAGCAGTTTTAGTTGCTAACCGGTTTCATTGATTTGAATTGTATTGAAAAAAGAAACGAACCTAATTTATTTTATTCAGAATGCTTATTACTCAGATTTCTTATTCTCCCACAATAGACTTTAACAATTCGGGCAGATCAATTTTACTACATTTTATGGTATTCAACAAATCATCCCCTTCTTTCGTTAATGTAAAATACATTTGACGTTTGTCCTGTTGTCCTATTATACGCTCAATATATCCTTTTTTCTCCAAGGATCTAATGACTTTAGAAGCATTTGAATTGGTAAGACCCAGTCTTTCGGCCAGTTCACTGGAAGAAAACTTATTTTCTCCCAATGTACACAATAACATTCCTTCATTTAAACAGATATCGTATTGATCTTGAAATTCAGTTTCAAACTCAGAGACGGAACGATATAAATCCCGAATTTTACAAAGAGTTCTTACCTGAACATTCTCTACATTCATTTTATTGTTTTTTTAATAACACATCATCAATCACCTCTTTCAACTGAGTTTTAGACAAAGCACCTGCAGCCATTTGTGGTTGCTCTCCCATTGGAACAAATAATAAAGAAGGAATACTTCTGATGCCAAATACAGCAGACAACTCTTGTTCTATCTCAGTATTAATTTTATAAATATAGATTTCATCCTTATACTCTTCTGCTAACTCCTCTAAAACCGGAGCTATTGCCTTACAAGGATTACACCAATCAGCATAAAAATCGATTAAAGCTGGTTTATCGCCTAAATACTTCCACTCTGAAGGATTAGATTCATAATTAGCAACTTTTGCCAAAAAATCTGCTTTTGTTAAATTTATAGTTTTCATCTTTTCTTGTTTTATTTTTTAATCATTGTTTACTTGACTTTTTTTTTGGAATAACCCACCAAAAAGTCCTCCTAGTAGAGCACCATAAAGTGTACTTATGGGTGCCGATGAGGTTATAGGACAAGTCCCGGTACTACACCCCACATACTTCCAATACAGATAACCTCCTATTGCACCAATCAGTGCTCCTAGTATATATTTCCAATATCTCTTTATTACTGTCATCTTGTTTATTTGATTAATTCCTGTACAAATATACTTAATTGTTTTCTATTGGAAAATAATTCTAATAGAAAAATTAAACCATTAGATAATGTTAAGATGAATTAGAACAATTTATTATTAATCTGGCACAAGATTAACACTTAATGCAATTTCGAATTTCCGCGATTAAAGTCAAGGATATAGAGATATAAAAAATGAAAAGCTAAAAAAAGCAATTCTGTATTAAAGTAGCCATAACTCTCTAAATAGTGAATTAAGAAAGGTAAAATGAACATATTATGTAGAAATTAAAGGGTCTGGGTTAAAAGCACCGTCGGTCTGGGTTAAACCTCATGTCGGTCTGGGACTAAACATCAATAGGTCTGGGACCGTATTCTTGTTATACTATAATCTGTTTAAAACTCATCAATAAAGAAGTACCGATGAAACTACTTATCACATATATCTGGTTAGGTTCGATAATTCACCAGAATAAAAAAAGAGATTACTCATTTATAAGTAATCTCTTTCATATTATAATAGAACTATAATTAACTTAATCCCTCTATTTCTCCATCTACAATATCAATATGCAAAGCTTGAGGATCTCGTGGCAATCCGGGCATGCGTAACATTTCACCGGCTATAGCCACAATCATTTCTGCTCCATTATTTAAAACCATATCTTTTATTTCAAACTCAAAATCTTTAGGAACTCCATACGCTTTTGCATCCGCGGAAAAAGAATATTGTGTTTTAGCAATACAAACAGGATAATGTTGTACCCCTAGTCCATTGATTAATTTAATTTTATCTTTTGCTTTTTTACTTAGCAAAACAGACTTCGCCCCATAGATTTGAGTAGCAACCTTCTCTATCTTATCTTCTATTGTGTTGTTTGAATCGTACGTAAAATATAACGGTTTTGATGGTTGTTCATCAAGCGTCTTTACTACTAAATTAGCCAAATCAACAGCCCCCTCACCTCCTTCAGCATAAGCTGAATTAATAGCAAAGCCTACTCCTAAATCTTCACAATGTTTTTGTATTGCTTCTACCTCCTCATCCGTATCGGTAGCATAACGATTAAAAGCAACTATTACCGTCTGCCCAAAAGATTGCAAGTTCGCAATATGCTTATCAAGATTCTCAAAGCCTTTCTTAAGTCCTTCCATATGAGGCTCTTTAATAACATCTAAAGGAACGCCTCCATGCATTTTTAATCCTTGAGTAGTAGCTACAATAAGCGTTAGTTTAGGTTGAAGTTGGGCCACCCTACATTTAATATTATAAAACTTCTCAGCGCCAAGATCAGCACCAAAACCGGCTTCCGTAATTACATAATCTCCAAAAGACATTGCCATACGAGTTGCTAAAATAGAATTACATCCATGAGCAATGTTAGCAAAAGGCCCTCCATGAACAAATGCAGCCGTACCTTCTGTGGTCTGTACCAAATTGGGAGATATTGCATCTTTAAGCAACACCTCGACTGCTCCCGCAACACCTAAATCTTTTACAGTAAAGGGCTTATCATCATAAGTATATCCTAAAAGAATATTCTCAATTCTTCGACGCAAATCTTTACTGTCTTTGGCTAAACAAAGTATGGCCATAATCTCAGAAGCAGCCGTAATATCAAACCCGGATTCAGCCACCACACCATTTGTTTTAGGGCCGAGTCCAACTACGGTTTCACGAAGACTTCTGTCGTTCATATCCATTACTCGCTTCCAAAGATTTTCTTTTAATACAAAACCATTCGCTTGATTTTGATACAGATAGTTATCAAGAACAGCAGCTATTAAGTTATGCGCAGAAGTTATGGCATGGAAATCACCGGTAAAATGTAAGTTGATTTTATCCATGGGGAGTACTTGAGCATAACCTCCTCCAGCAGCGCCACCTTTCATACCAAAACAAGGACCCAATGAAGGTTCTCTTAAGGCTAAAATTGCTTTTTTTCCTATTTTCTTTAGACCAAGAGCTAATCCGATTGACACAGTTGTCTTTCCAATTCCTGCTTTCGTTGCAGTTATGGCAGTGACTAAGATTAAGTTACTTTGTTTCTCTTTTTTAGGATTCAGTAATTTTTCCGGTACTTTTGCAATATAGTTTCCATATCTTTCCAATTCTTCTTGTGGAATACCTATATCTGAAGCAACATCATCTACCGGTCGTAAAGCAATCTCACGAGCAATCTCAATATCTGTTTTCATACACTGAATTATGATTAAATTTAACAAGTCCGACTATATTGTTATTCTATTTTTAATAACAGAACAAACTTACCCAAAGTTATTTATATAGAAACCCGATCTATTCAATGTAAACCTTTTTTAACTTTTGACTTTTAATTTTAAATAGAACCTAAAATCCATGAAATAAATTGAAACAACGGATGAATACAAAAAAAATAATGAGTAAGAACAAGATCTAACAAGTTATATAACGAAAAGAGCATTAAAAGCATCTAGTTAAATAGTACTAAGACCACCGGATTTATCGACTTTCTTTTTATATTTGATGTAAAATAAGAAAATAAAATTGATGAAGTGCTACTTGAAAATATTACTTATTTCATTATTTCCAATATGTGGTTATGCACAATCGGAACTACCCTCTGATAGTATAAAATCAACACCTAAAACTTATAAATTATATGGGGATTTCATCATTGATATGAGTCTGTTCTCCATTATGCCACCGACCATTCCCAAAGTCTCTCTTGAATTACCCAAACCTTCGACTAATTATAATGAGCTACTTCAAATGGGAAAAATGCCCATATATAATAGTTTCTATACCGGTAATTCTTCCTCTTTTTCTCATAGTGCATTTTACGATTGGGGAAACACTCCGGTCCGCCTACAAAGTCAGTCTTTTAGACTGAATGATAACCTAAAATTCAGCACTTTTGGACAGTATGATGAAAAAGGAAGAAAGATAGTAACTCCCGGATTAATGCCTTGGCAAAAAGATAATTTTGTAGGAGGTTTTGAACTAAAATCAGAAAAAGGTTTTGGTATTAGAGTAGAAGTTCGACAAGGAAATCGCAACCCTTATGCTCCTTTTTAACAAGCCATTAAGCTCCGAATAAAAGAGCCATTACCTTCACAGCGTCCTCTACTTGTAGAAAAGAAACAAAATAACAGATAAAGAATCATCAGAAACTAAGTAAGAACTCAACACATTCAATTTAAGTTTATACTTACCATACTTAAAGAAAAGTCTGATTTCACCAATTTTAATGTTAAAAACACACTTCATCAAAAAATACATTCTATTTTACTTATCTTTTATTTTTTTAATTTTCAAGAAGAGGAAATGGACATTTTAAGAGTAGAATAGTAGGACTCATCTCAAAAATTATGGCTTAATTTGCAATACTTCAAACAGATATAAAAATCCATTTAAAAATAAAAAAGATGTTGATAGCCATATGTATAAAAGATAAAGAGAACGAGTTAGTAGGGAATGTCTATTTAACCATTGTTGAAAACGACGAAGTAGTTCAAGTAGAAAAAGAACAAGTCTATATAAAAGACGAAACCCATTTGGCTTTATGGATTCAACGCAAACAAATTGAAGTTCTCTACATGGATGATGTAACTACTAAAGTAAAGATGTTCTGTAGAAACTGGCACATAGATGTCCTTGACTTGGAGGAGGTAAAGCAGACCCCCATCTTAGCAACATTGCTTAATGAAATAGAAGTATAACAACATATCCTGATATAGAAGAAAAAGCCTCTGAATTAATTCAGAGGCTTTTTCTTCTATAATTAATCCTCATCATCAAGGATTACCGCATCTTCCATGTCATTAGAAGAGAAATGTTTATCCGGTTTATTACGATATCTAACAAACTTAAACCAGTTAATCAGTTCAGAAATAGCATAAACTATACTTGCAAGTCCAATAATTATTAAAGCTGTTTCTTGTACTCCAATCGGATTAAGTAATGATAGCAACCCTACTAATAAAATAAGTGAGGGAACAACATAAAACCCAACAGGAACACGTATCCATCTTCTTGCTGAAGTCAGCGATGCAACTTGTTGAATTCCTCCCAAGAGCAAAATAAAACCTAAAATATAGGTAAATATATTAGCAAAAAAGGTAGGTATGATAATAAGCATCAACCCTAACAAAAAGGCTCCCAATCCATCCAAAGGAAAAACATATTTACTCCTTTTTTTGGAAGATTGCCCCAGATAACTTAAAAGGGTAATTAATCCGGAAGCAATAAACACCACTCCTATGGCGATAATTATATACTCTATAGCTGCATTGGGCCATACTACTAATATCAACCCTATGATAAGAGCAAATATGATGCGAATAAAAGAATAGTTTAATTTTTTCATATTACACTTAATTAATATTTATTTTACAACCCTTATTAACCCAAAAAAGATTTATTATATCTTGTATACTGAAGACATACCTTCTTTCTATTTTGTTTTTTATCTTTACTAAAGAAACCAAGTATTACAATTATAAGCAAGTAAACCCCAACAATTTTATCCCTGTGGAATAACGATAAGCTAAAATAAAGAAAAAAGAATGATAAAAATAGAAACAAAGAAAAAAGAAAAATCTTTTTCCTTCATAGAAACTCAACTCAACAGGAAAGAAGATTTCAAGGAAGAAATTGCTTATTCTCTTTACAAAGCCACAGACTTAATTTCATTATTTATTGCTTCGACTCGATATGGAGTCTGTTTCTTGGCTCCTCTTTCTTCTTTAGCATTAGGAGTGAATGAATTAGAAAAACAATTTCCAAAAGCAATATTAATACACAAAAAAACAATAACGCAAGAGCAGGTTATCTCTTTTTTGAATAAAAAACACCCTTTTGAGGAAAAAATATCACTTCATCTCATAGGTACCGTTTTCCAGTTAAAAGTTTGGATTGCATTACTATCCATTCCTATAAGAGAAAAAACAACATACCAATCCATTGCAAAACAAATAGGATATGTTAAAGCTTATCGAGCTGTAGGATCTGCTATAGGTAGAAATCCGATAAGTATACTCATTCCTTGTCATCGTGTAATAAGATCTGATGGGAAATTAGGAGGATACCGTTGGGGAAAGCCAATCAAAGAAAAATTATTGCTTCTAGAAAAAAACAGAATAGAATAAGCACTACAAGGCATAACCAGTCGTGAAGAAAATAAACACACCTAAAACCGAGGAATTCCACTATACACCTATTTTTCTTCTCGCTAAAACACTTCTTTTAAATTAATTCCAAAGAGACATAGAAATAAAAAAAACTCTTTTTTGTTGGTTTATTAAAATAATCTTTTCTAGCTTTGTATCAAATAGGAAATAAAAAACATTTAATGAGTTATTTATCAATACATACAAATTGGTGGTGGTGCCGTTTACAACTTCAACAGTCGTAAGGGATCAATGCTCGTATGTAAAAAATAAAGAACCATCTAAAGAGATATAAGAAATAAAAAAGAGCCTTGTCGCAAATACGACAAGGCTTTTTTTATGGTCTGAATTTAAATCATAAACAAAAATAAGAAACAATGGAAAATTATTCAGCTAACGAAAACGGATTTTACGGTGAATTTGGGGGAACATTTATTCCTAAGTCCCTACACTCATCTATTGATGAACTAAAAGAGAATTACTTAAAGATTATACAAGAGGATAGTTTCAAAAAAGAGTTCAATCAGCTTTTAAAAGACTATGTAGGTCGCCCTTCTCCACTCTATTTTGCAAACAGGTTGTCTAAAAAGTATAATGCTAAAATTTATTTGAAACGAGAAGACCTAAACCACACAGGAGCACATAAAATTAATAATACAATCGGGCAGATTCTTCTAGCCAAACGGATGAATAAGAAAAAAATAATAGCCGAAACCGGTGCAGGTCAGCACGGTGTAGCTACGGCAACTGTTTGTGCTTTAATGGGAATGGAATGTACGATTTTTATGGGGAAGACTGACACTAAGCGTCAACGAATAAATGTTGAAAAGATGAAAATGCTTGGAGCTAAAGTAAAAATAGTGACCTCCGGTAACCAAACCTTAAAAGATGCAACAACTGAAGCCATTCAATACTGGTGTTCACATTTCTCAGACACTTACTATTTAATTGGCTCAGCTGTAGGGCCCCACCCCTATCCCGACATGGTATCTCGATTTCAGTCGGTTATTTCAAAGGAAATAAAAAAACAGTTAATTGAACAAGAAAACAAAGAGTATCCCGATTATCTCATTGCTTGTGTAGGGGGTGGAAGTAATGCTGCAGGTACTATTTATCACTATCTGAATGATGAGCGAGTGAAAATAGTATTAGCTGAAGCCGGAGGCTTAGGAATAGAAACCGGACATACTGCTGCAACGCTTAGTATAGGTAAAAAAGGAGTTCTACACGGTTCTCATACGTATGTTATGCAGGATGACAAGGGAGAAGTCATTGAACCTTATTCTATTTCTGCAGGATTGGATTATCCGGGAGTAGGTCCACTTCACGCTTACTTAAAAAGCATAAAAAGAGCGCAAGTTTTTGCCATTAATGATGAAGAAGCTTTAGATGCAGCCTTTGAATTGACTCAAATGGAAGGAATTATACCCGCCATAGAATCAGCTCATGCTTTGGGAGCTTTGAAGAAAATTCAATTTAAACCTACTGACATTGTAGTACTAACGGTTTCAGGAAGAGGAGATAAAGACATGGACACCTATTTATCTGTAATGAAAAAGCGGTCTAAATCTTTAGACTATGCAAAGGTTTAAATTTGATTAAGCTAACTTTACAAGGACACAAACCAATATAATCTATAAAGTTATAATTAAGGGTCGGATAATTATCCGACCCTTAATTATAATATCCATATATAGACAAAGAAAGAGGTTCATTTTCTAGTCTTTTTACTGAATAAATTAGGATAAGTTTTCACCTCTATTTTTCAGCTGTTGTCTCTTCGTTATGATAAAAAGTAACCCAAGCAAAAAACCGGTTACTAATCCTCCAATATGTGCAGCATTATCTACATTATCAAAAAAACCAAACAACAGACTTACTCCACCCATCATACCCAGAATTGTCAAGAATATTATTTTGACACCTTTAGCTATAGGAGTTAATAACAGAAGCAGCATAACTCCCATCATACCAAAAATCGCACCACTGGCTCCAACACTAATCGTGTTTTCATACCAAAAAATGCTAGATATGCTAGCCACAATACCTGAAACAAGATAAATTAATAGTGTTTTAAATCGTCCAAAATAAATCTCTATCCAAAAACAAGTGATGCCAATACCCACCAAATTCATCATAAGATGTATTAATCCATCATGCAAAAACATCGAGATAAACAACCTCCAAGGTTCGCCATTCAATACCTCAAACCTACGATTTCCTCCTAAATCTAACAATTCTTGAGGTGTTGCTGATATCACACCAATACCCGAGAAAACTAAAACAACAAAAACCACAAGGTTAATAAGAATAAGTAATGGACCAACAAAATCTTCATTATTAGGAGTTAAAAAACTGAGCAGGTCTTTAATATCGTCATTATGCATTGTCTGCTTCTCTTTATATCTTTTTAATTCTTCATAATTAACTGAAGGTATAACTATCATTAACAAAAACACAAAAGCACCAATAATGAATGAAATAAATGCCCAAGCCAGATGATTAGCTGCTTTTTTCTTTAAAAAAGAGTCTGTCACTGGTTCTAAAATAATAAGTTTCTTTACATCCACTTCTTTTTGCAACTCTTTTATTGCCCTAATGTATCCATCTCTATCTTCAGAATAGGCTAATCCTTGTAAATAGTCATAATCTTTATAATTGTATTCCTTAAATTTTTGCAAAGAACTAGTATAGAAATCTTGCCAGTATTGATCTTTTTCCTCATCAGAGACGAAATTATTAATTCTTCGGGTAAATTTTAAACCATACCAATAACTATGGTTACTCAAATCCGGTTGATGATTTTTATCTATTAACGGAACAACAAAATAGAGAGTGTAATATAATGATTCATCTCTACTTCCTCCAGTTCTGGAGGTTGCTGATATACCCGGATAGTAGTTTGCCACATCAAAATCTTCTATAATATACAAATCTGTATCTTTTGCTTTATTTATTTCATATGGAGAGGCAACCATTACTAATTGACTACTGATATGCTTTACATGATATTGAGCTATTATTGTGGGTATAATAATGGTAATTGCGGCTACAAATCGATAAGCTAAAAAACCTTGTCCATTCTTCGCCTTAATATTTAAAATGAATATTCTTTTTCTTAACCAAATAACAACTACAACAAAAGCCAATATAAGTGGAAGCCAAAAATCCAGTAATTCATCTTTTAGATGAAGAATACCTAGTTTATATTCAAAAAACCACCTAAAGAAGGAGTAGAATAAAATATAAAGCACACCTACCAACAGATATCTGAAATAAACATATTTAATTTTCAGCCCTAAGTCTTTCATTAATTGATATTGTACATTTTAGTACTATTTATAACTTCACATAAATCAGATTATAAAATAATTATAAGTAGGTTGTAATAAATTTTTTCATCTCTTTCATCATTGTTTGCACTTTAGCTATGGGATAAGTTTTAGAACCACCCATAACCATCATATGGGCAAGCTTTTGAAATATACATCAGTTGAAAGGAAGCTTCCCCTTTCTTATCGTTTTCTGCACGATATAAACCTAATTTATAATTGTAGTCATCATTAAAAAACTGTCCTTCTAAGATTCGATTTAATATTTTCTTTCTTTTTTCTGATTTGTCACCCACGTTTATAATGGAATTCCAAATAAAGTCTTTAATTTCTTCTACTTTACCATATTCTTTGTTTTCCATATGTATGGCACCTTGTATGGATAAGGCTGCTTTAATGCAATCATTAACCCCATTATTACTTGTTATGGGAAGATTACTCACAATGGAAGTTACTTTAAAATCATAGTCATCGAAAACAAAAAGTATTTCAGCTAAATGATTGATATCGTATAATGTATCCATACGCTTTAGTGTAGGATGTTTTCTTATCATTCTCACTAAATTCCTAATCGATTTTTCTTTTCTCTTAGATAAAACCTCATCAAGTACAATGAGGAATGGATCTCCTTCTTTCATAAACAAAGAAGGCTGTCCATCTTTTTCACTAATAAAAGCATCTATCCATTCTGTAAACGAATGAGCAATCAATGTGCGTTCCTCATCGTCATGAATCAATCTAATTACTTGTCCTTTTAATCCTCCTTTGGCTGGATCTAAATCAAGACACAAATGATTACCACAACCATCCGATGTAAATGGAATCCAATATCGATTATACCAATCTGATTTAATATTCGGACTACTAGGATTTGAGGGATATTCAAAGATGTTATTATTAAGCAAATCAACCCAAATCTTCCATTCACGGATAATTTCCTCAAAGGAGAGTAAAATTTCAGGCAATTCATCCTCATCCTGAATTAACTCAGTTACATCATCTTCCCATAATTGACCATTATGAATTTTATAAAAAGCAGTAAAATCTTTAGGTAACTTATTTTTTATTAAAGCTTCCAACTCATGAATTTCTTTAGTTGAGACTCCCTTATTTAAGACAATCTCGTTTACCCGCTTCTCTTTCTCAAGCCAAGCTTTAATACGATCCCAATATTGTTTCATTAAGCTCTTTATTATGATTATGTGTTTTTCAAAAATAAGATTTCATTTTTTACTAGTAACATAATCTTTCAACAAATGAATCTATTCATTTTCAAAGATATTATATTTTAAAATACAACCCGTTGATTCAAATCAATGAAAGTAAATT
>CAZFXK010000074.1:0-12396 GCA_964522975.1 uncultured Bacteroides sp.
AGTAAGGAAGACTTTTTCTTTAATGAAGATGAGTATTGATATAATATGAATTTTTTATGACGCTGCCCTTGTAATCTGTGTAAGCTTAATTTGATGTATTTGGCTCAGGCTATTTTTATAGTTTGAGCCTTTCTAGATATAGCTAACAATTGATTAAGAATTATTCCGTTCACAGAATAAGATTTTCAATTTTCTTTGCTATCTCATAGGGAGGAATATTATTTAAGCAAGCATAATCTTTTCGATAACAAGGTTTGTTGCCAAATACGGAGCAAGGTCTGCAGGCTAAATTTAATTGAATTGCATTAGACTCTTTTTGTCCCCATCCCATAAAACCACAGTAGGGATGTGTTGCTCCCCAAATAGAAATAACGGGAGTATTTGCTAAAGAGGCAAGATGCATATTTGCAGAATCCATGGAAACCATACCATCTAAATGTGCTATTAAGATTAATTCCTGTGTAAGATTTAAGTGTCCTGCAGCTATGATTAAATGGGGTTTCTTTTTTTTCCATTCATTAAAAATGGCTATCTCCTCCTTTCCTCCTCCAAAAAAAATCAGTTTTCTATTTTCTTTTTCTACTTGATCGATAACCTGAAACATTAATTCCGGAGGATAAACTTTTCCCCTATGCTTTGCAAAAGGGGCAAACCCAATCCATTTTTCGTTTTCTTTCTTCTGTTGCAATTCCCGAATGGGAATTTGTGATAAATCTTGTTTTTGGTTTTCAAAAAGTGATTTAAAGGATAGAATGACAGGATAAGATAAATTCTTTAATGCTGTTGCGTAACGATTAAACGTGGAAGGTAAGGGTCTTAACTTCTTGTTGTTTCTTTGAGTGAGTTCTTTTTTTTCTTTCCTGCCTTTATCTATAACGGAAACTAAAACCCCTTCTCTTTTTAATCTATGCCTTATAAACTTAGTCCGTAACACATCGTGAAAATCAGCTAAAAAATCAAATGAGTCTTTGCTTAATTCCTTGTATAATCTGTTAAGTCCTCTTATTCCTTTATAATTAGCTAAGTTTACTCCCCGAAACTTTACATTTTCGGGCATATACTGAAAGAGAGGTGCAAAGTTTTCTCTGCTTAGGAAAACAATTTGTAGCTCGGGATGCTGTTTAGCCAGTGAATCAATCACCGGAACAGTCATGGCTACATCTCCAAAAGCAGAGAAACGGATAACTAAAAGTTTTGGCATCTATTTTTTTGCGTAAAGAACAGGATTGAGATTAGGATCGTTATACATCTTCATTTGTTTGTATACCTTCATATATTTCTTTCCTTGTCCAATATCATCAATCAGTTGATCTATTGCAGTAGACAAATCTTTTTGTTGTTCTAAAAGAATAGCAAGCTTCTGTTTGCAAGTATCAATGTGTTCTTGAGAAACGTCTGTTCTTTCTGTTTCTTCTTTCATATGATAAATCTTAAGTGTTAAGATTGAAAGACGGTCAATAGCCCAGGCCGGACTCTCTGTATTGATTGTTGCTTCTTTCAGCGTTTTTACATCTTTATATTGATCTAAGAAATAGCTGTCTATTAGTTCAACCAAGTCAGTTCTGTTTTGGTTTGACTTATCAATCCTTCTTTTTAATTTCAAAGCTTCAACCGGATCAATATTGGGATCTCGGATGATATCCTCAAAATGCCATTGTACCGCATCAATCCAGTTTTTTAGATAGAGGTAGTACTCTATGGATTTTTCCGGATAAGGGTTTTTCATCTCTGCATCTACGTGGTCTGTAATATGATAATCAGCCGTGGATTTTTCAAAAATTTGATTACTTAACTTGCTAAATGTCATAATGATATTAAATTTTTAAGTTCGATGTAATACAAATATATACAATAAATTATAATTACACACTTATTTTCATTGATTGTATGATTGTAGTGCTTTGAAGGGATGCCGTTTCTTTTCAGAAGTTTAAGGGAAGATTAGACTATGAGAATAAGGTAATCTATCCCTTTTTCTTTTATCTTTGCGCTATTAAGTATTTTAATATTAGCATAAGATGAAGGAGTTTATACAGGTTCTGCGTCGTTTCTTACCCCCCTATAAGCGATATGTAGTGGGCGCGTTTTTCTTAAATCTATTATCGGCTGTTCTTAATATATTTTCATTTACACTTATCATTCCCATTTTGCAAATCCTTTTTAAGATGGATTCAAGGGTTTATTCTTTTATTCCCTGGAATACGGAAGGGGTTGGATTCAAGGATTTGCTCGTTAATAATTTCTATTATTACATAACCGATTTGGTTACAATACATGGAGGATCTTTCACGTTGCTGATTTTAGGGGTGTTTCTGGCGATAATGACCTTGTTGAAAACTTCTGCTTATTTTGCTTCTTCAGCCATTATGATTCCCTTACGTACCGGGATCGTGAGGGACATTCGGGTCCAGTTATACAAACGAGTGATTTCATTGCCTATTGCTTTTTTCTCTGAAGAACGCAAGGGGGATATCATAGCACGGATGAGTGGAGATGTCAATGAAGTTGAGACTTCCATTACAAGTTCTCTAGATATGCTAGTGAAGAACCCCATTTTAATCTTTATCTATTTTGCTACGCTTCTTTTTGTGAGTTGGCAGTTGACTTTATTCACTGTTTTGGTGCTTCCTGCCATGGGATGGGTTATGGGAACCGTTGGGAAAAAATTGAAACGACAATCTTTGGAGGCCCAAGAACGATGGAGTGATACCATGGCTCAATTTGAGGAAACATTGGGTGGTTTGCGTATCATCAAGGCTTTCAATGCAGAGAAAAAGATGGTTGCTCGTTTTGAAAAATCCAGTAATGCTTATCGGCATAGTATTAACAGAGTAGCTACTCGCCAAACATTGGCTCATCCCATGAGTGAATTTTTAGGGACAATACTCATTGTTACGGTTCTTTGGTTTGGAGGTTCTTTGATCTTAAGTAACCATGCCCCCATTGATGCTCCTTCCTTTATTTTTTATTTAGTAATTCTTTATAGTATCATTAACCCACTGAAGGAGTTTTCCAAAGCGAGCTATAATATACCCAAGGGATTGGCTTCCATGGATCGTATTGATAAGATATTGCAAGCAGAGAATAACATTAAAGAAATTGAAAATCCAATAACCATAAGTACTCTTAAAGAGCAAATTGAGTTTAGAGAGGTTTGTTTTAAATACGACACAAAAGAGGTCTTGAAAAACATTAATTTGACGGTAAAAAAGGGACAAACCATTGCTTTAGTAGGCCAATCGGGTTCTGGAAAATCAACACTTGTAGATTTGTTGCCTAGATATCACGATGTACTATCCGGTGGCATATTCATTGATGGTATCAACATAAAGGATTTGTCGATAAACAGTTTGAGGGGTATTATGGGAAATGTAAATCAAGAGGCTATTTTGTTTAATGATAGTTTCTTTAATAACATTGCATTTGGAGTGCCCAATGCTACTAAAGAACAGGTGATTGAAGCAGCAAAAATAGCTAATGCTCATGATTTCATAATGGAAACGGATGAAGGGTATGATACAAATATAGGGGATCGTGGAGGAAAATTATCGGGAGGTCAAAGACAACGGGTCAGCATCGCACGAGCCATCTTAAAAAATCCGCCCATACTGATTCTTGATGAGGCGACTTCGGCCTTAGATACAGAGTCTGAACGGTTGGTACAAGAGGCCTTGGATCGACTGATGAAGACACGAACCACCATAGCAATTGCGCATAGGTTGTCGACTATTCGGAGTGCGGATGAAATTTGTGTTCTGCACGAAGGTGAAATTGTGGAACGAGGAAAACACGATGAACTGTTAAAAATTAATGGGTATTATAAACGCTTAAATGATATGCAAGCACTCTAGGCAGACTGCTTTACTTTCTCCCAAAATCGGCCGGTATTTCTCCCCATTTCTTCGTGTCCCATTTGATGATGGGTATGGAATAGGTGTTGTTTTTTAACCAAAACTCTGCTCGTTCAATGAGGTTGTAGACTTGAGCTGTTTTTGCATTTCGTACTAATTTCGTATTGCATTTTTTGTTTTTCACCCAGGCAATGGCATTCCGACTGTCACTATAGATGGGAAGTGTCCATTGGTTTTGTTTGGAAAGGGCAAGTGCGTGAACAATGGCTAAAAACTCACCAATGTTATTGGTTCCCCAAATGGGGCCAAAATGAAAAAGCTCTTGCTTGCTAACTGTATGAACTCCTCTATACTCCATAGGGCCGGGATTACCACTGCAAGCCGCATCAACAGCCCAACTATTCTCTATGACTTCTTTAGGCAAAGAGCGGGAGAGAGTTGGTTGCGTTTCTTTGGGCGAACTTTTCTTGATGTAATCAGTGGGGTGAGAGTTGTATGCCTCTTTAGCTTCTTCAAGTGTGTCAAAAGCTTTGTATTGTGCTCCTTTAAAACCATTGATTTGTAAGGTGCAATCAGTCCAAGAATCATAGATGCCCGGTTTTACCCCATTCCAAACCACATAATATTTTTTTTGTTTGCTCTTATTCATCTATTCAGTTCTTGTTTGTAACTATCAGAGCGTTGAATCAACACGCTATTTGTGACTGCAAAGTTAAGAAAAAACGAACAATAAATAGGTTCTAATGTTTTTATAGTAAATAGAAATCATTAGAAAATAAGTTATGAACAAAACATTTAAAGAAGCCATTCAATTAAGGCGATCTAATTACTCTTTAACAAATAAATCTCCGGTTTCCGATAAAGAGATTGAGGATTTAATTCAATTTGCAGTTAAGCACGTGCCTTCCGCTTATAATTCGCAATCTACTCGTATTTTGCTTTTATTAAATGAACATCATCAGATGTTCTGGGATTTGGTGAAACAGGAGGTGAAAAAAGTGGCTCCCGAGGCTGTTTATCCCAATACTGTAAAAAAGATAGACCAATCTTTTGCTAGTGGCTATGGTACAGTGTTGTTTTTTGAAGATGATGCAGTTATTCAAGAGTTACAGGAAAATTTCAGTCCTTATGCTGCGAATTTCCCTAAATGGGCACATCAAACTTCGGCGATGCATCAATTTGTTGTGTGGACAGGTTTAGCCGAATTGGGGTTGGGGGCTTCCATTCAACATTATAATCCTTTAATAAATGAAGTGGTACAAAAAAAGTGGGATTTGCCTAAGAGTTGGACATTGATGGCTCAAATGCCTTTTGGAACACCGTCAGCAGCACCCAATGAGAAAACGTTCAAGCCTTTTTCTGAACGCATAAAAGTTTTTAAATAACATTTTCTTATCTAAAACAAAAAGCTCCTTTCTTTACCAATTAGAGGTTAAATTCAGGAGCTTTCTCTTCTTTACTTATTACCTTTACGCGTAAAAACAATGAATAGAATATTCCTTATTGGTTATATGGGAGCCGGTAAGACTACTTTAGGGAAAGCTTTAGCCGAGCATCTGTCTTATGAATTTATTGATTTGGATTGGTATATTGAAGAAAAAATAGGTCAAAGTATTCCTTCCTTTTTCTCACAACAGGGTGAAAAATCTTTTAGGGAGATAGAACATACCTCTTTGATTGAATTGTTGACTAAAGATAGCCTTGTTATTGCCACAGGTGGGGGCGTTCCTTGTTTTTACAATAATATGGATTTGATGCTAACCGCAGGTTCTGTTGTGTTTTTAGAGGTAAGTCAGGAGGTTTTGTTTCAGCGTTTGAAAGACACATTACATCAGCGCCCGGTACTAAAGAGTAAAACAGAGACTGAATTACGGGAGTTTATTGCTTCTTCGTTAAAAAACCGTATGAAATATTATAATAGAGCAACTTATAAAATAAATACAGATAGGTTGGATTCAGAGGAAGAAATAGAAAATACAGTGGCGAATTTGCTAAAAATGCTTACTGTTTCATAGCATAATTGAACTTATGAATGGAAATATGTAGATAATTGTATATTTTTACTGGGAATTTTTAAGAGGCAATAATTAATTGATAGAAAAAGAAGTTAGAAAATGAGAAAATGGCAGGTTGACGATTCTAAAGAATTATACAACATTAATGGATGGGGGGTATCTTATTTTGGTATCAACGAAAAAGGGAACGTTTATGTTACTCCTCGTAAAGATGGAGTAGCAGTTGATCTAAAGGAGTTGGTGGATGAATTGGGGTTGCGTGATGTAGAGTCTCCTATGCTCATTCGTTTTCCTGATATCTTAGATAGCCGCATAAAAAAGATGGCTAATTGTTTTGAGAAGGCCATTGAGGAGTATGAGTATAAAGGTCAGAACTTTATGATTTATCCCATAAAGGTGAATCAGATGCAACCGGTGGTTGAGGAAATCATCAGTCATGGAAAAAAATATAAAATAGGCTTGGAGGCCGGTTCAAAACCGGAACTTCACGCTGTGATAGCTTTAAATATGGATTCCGATTCTTTAATTATCTGTAATGGATATAAAGATGAGGCTTATATTGAGTTGGCGTTGTTAGCCCACAAAATGGGAAAAAGAATTTTTCTGGTTGTTGAAAAATTGAATGAATTACATTTAATTGCTCGTATGGCTAAACGCTTAAATGTGATGCCTAATATTGGTATTCGCATTAAACTGGCTAGTTCGGGGAGTGGAAAGTGGGAAGAATCCGGAGGGGATGCCAGTAAATTTGGTTTGACTTCCAGTGAACTGTTAGAAGCTTTAGAGTACTTGAAGAAGAAAGAGATGGAGGAGAGTTTGAGGCTCATTCATTTTCATGTGGGAAGTCAGGTGACTAAGATCCGAAGAATAAAAACGGCCTTACGTGAAGCTTCACAATTTTATGTTCAACTTCGCAAACTAGGCTACAATGTAGAATTTGTAGATATAGGTGGTGGATTGGGCGTTGATTATGATGGAACTCGCTCTTCAACATCAGGAAGCAGTGTGAATTATTCCATACAAGAATATGTAAACGACTCGGTTTCTGCTTTGGTGGATGCGAGTGATAAGAATGATGTTCCTCATCCTAATATCATTACTGAGAGTGGAAGGGCCTTAACTGCACACCATTCTGTTTTGATATTTGAAGTATTAGAGACGACTTCGGTTCCTGAATGGGATGATAATATGGAAGTGTCTGGGGAAGATCATGAATTGGTTCAAGAACTTTATGCTATATGGGATACTTTAAATCAGAGTCGTTTGTTGGAATCGTTTCACGATGCCCAGCAGATTAGGGAAGAAGGACTGGAGCTTTTTAGTCACGGTATAGTCGATTTGAAAACAAGAGCTCAAATTGAACGTCTCTTCTGGTCTATCATACAAGAAGTAAACCTAATTGCGTCGCAAATGAAACATCCACCTGAGGAGTTTAGGGTGCTTTCAAAGTTATTGGCAGATAAGTACTTCTGTAATTTCTCCTTATTTCAATCGTTACCGGATTTATGGGCTATTGATCAAATATTTCCCATTATGCCCATCCAGCGTTTGAATGAGAAACCCAATAGAGTGGCTACCTTACAAGACATCACTTGCGATTCTGATGGTAAAATAGCCAATTTCATCTCTACGCGTGGTGTGTCGCACACCTTGCCTGTTCATTCCATAAAAGCGAAGGACTCCTATTATATTGGTGTGTTTTTAGTGGGAGCTTACCAAGAGATATTAGGAGATATGCATAATCTCTTTGGAGATACCAATGCCGTTCATGTTTCAGTTGATGAGAACGGGTATTCCATAGATCAGGTGATTGATGGAGAAACCATAGCTGAGGTATTGGAGTATGTTCAATATAATCCTAAGAAATTAGTCCGGACTTTAGAAAGTTGGGTTACTAAATCTGTTAAGCAGGGTAAGATATCTCAGGAAGAAGGTAAAGAATTCTTGGCTAATTATCGTTCGGGATTGTATGGTTATACCTATTTAGAGTAGCATAATGATGGATTGTAAACAGAAGGTTACCTTAGTTAAAGTTGGAGGAAAGGTTGTAGAAAACAAAGCAACGTTAGACGATTTACTCACCTCTTTTTCTGTAATTAAAGGATATAAAGGTTTAATTCATGGGGGTGGGCGACTGGCGACTCAGATTGCAGAGAAGTTGGGTGTTGAAACTCAAATGATTAACGGGCGCAGAATAACCAATGATGAAATGTTGGATGTTGTGACTATGGTTTATGGAGGTTTGGTAAACAAAAAGATAGTCGCAGCTTTACAAGCTAAAGAAGTGAATGCCTTGGGACTTACGGGAGCCGACCTAAATTGTATTCTTTCTACTAAAAGACCTGTAAAAGAGATTGATTATGGTTGGGCAGGAGATGTAAAAAAAGTGGAAGGAGAAACATTGGGTGATTTGATTCAGAAAGGAATTGTGCCGGTGATGGCTCCATTAACCCATGATGGTAAAGGACATATGTTGAATACGAATGCAGATACCATTGCCGGTGAATTGGCAAAGGCATTAGCTCCGCATTTTGAAGTGACTTTAGTTTATTGCTTTGAGATGGAAGGGGTACTGCGTTCTGTAGATGACCGTTCGAGTGTAATAGAACGATTGGATTATACTTCTTATCAAGCCTATGTAAAAGAGGGTGTTATTGAAGGGGGGATGATACCTAAGTTGGATAATGCATTTGAAGCTATAGCCTCCGGAGTTCGTGAGGTAATTATAACAAAATCCACCCTTGTAAATGACTTAACCAAAGGAACACATATCCTTGCATAATCCTTTTATGAGATAAAATAGAATGAAAATAAAATCCTTTATTGGTTTACAATAAGGGATTTTTATTAATTACCCTTGATGAAAGACTCGAAACTAGGCGAAATAGTCATTAAAAAAAACGGAAGAGCAAAATCTTTTATTGCTCGGGTGAAGTATGGAGTACTACATATTACGGTTCCCTCCTTTGTTTCTGAAGCTTCAATCCGTGAGTTCGTTAATCAAAATAAGAAAGCATTAATGGAATTAAAGGTTAATCAGCCTTTAGTTCTTATTCAAAACTCCTTTTCCATTCATGCCGATGAGTATGTTTTGAATCTAAAACTAGGGAATAATACAACCTCTTTTCTTCGTGTTGAAGATAAAATTCACACTTTGCTATTAAAACAAGATTTTGACTTTGAAAATGAGAGTTCTCAACGATGGTTGCGTAAGGTTATTGAGGAAACATTGGTAGCTCGAGCCAAACAAGTGTTTCCTCCCATTTTGAAAGATTTAGCTAATAAGCACAGCTTGTCTTTTTCAAAAGTAAGTATAAATAGAGCAAAAACCCGATGGGGAAGTTGCTCCAGTAATCAATTCATAAATTTGTCTTGTTATGCTGTGCTGTTGCCTTTACCTTTAATTCGTTATGTGATGCTTCACGAACTTAGCCATACCATACATATGAATCATGGTAAAGAGTTTTGGAGTCTGCTGAACCAACTGTCCGGGGGGAGAGCAGAAGCATTGGATATTGAATTACGACAGTTTAAATTGCCTTTCTAATTTAAGTGTGGCTACTCTTACTCTTCTACCGTACTGATTTGACCTTCTTCTTTAATGAATTGATACGTTCCTCCTTTATTTTTTAGCTCAAATGCACTTAGATTGTCTGTTTTATGATCTACGATTAGTAACGTGTTTTGTCTCTCAAAACGGTTAAAAGAAAAGATATAGGGTTCTTTAGTTATTTTTTCCTCCAAGAGTAGACTGTCGTTTAAGAATACGGAGATAGAATCGTCTATAAATCCCTTAGAGAAACTAAGTGTGTAAATTTCAGGATAACTAATAGGTCCTTCTTGCTTGTTTGGAGACCGGAAACTCAGGTAAACAAATAGAGCTACAATTATAATCACTCCAAAGGCCAGTAATCCATTACCTATCATAAATTGTTTGTTGGTTCTAAGATGTTTACTCATTTGGAAAGGCTTTTTATGGGTTATACTAGTTATACTAATTACAAAAATACCTTTTTATCTCTAATTTGCTGTGCATCTGCTCAGGTTTTCTCAATCTTTTAATGTCAGAATCTTTATTTCATTTAAGTTTTTATGTTATTTAGAGAATATGGGTATGTTTCTTTCTTTTCTGAAAATCCCTTACTGTTTCCTTATTAATTCTTTTGCATTGTATGTTGACTAATTTGAAAGGTCCCAGACCGAAGGATTGTTTAACCCAGACCCAACAGGCAAAGGTCTGGGTTAAAAGGGTTGTCGGTCTGGGATCGTTCAAGTCAGCCTTTTTATGTTACTTACAGAAAAGGGAATTACGCTGAAAACATAAAGGTAAAAAGTGAAATAGTCGTTTCCTGAAAATGATGAAGTGATTTTATGATTCAATCTCAGCTATATATTAGATGTTTTTAATCAACTTTTAGATAGAGATGAAACTAAAAATGTAAAAGAAATTTAAATAATTACTCAAGTTATACGAATTATTTTACTTATTTCCCCCATACCGATAACATTTATCATGTTAGAGGGGTGGCATATTCGGCTCTTATAAGAAATCTCAAAATCAAAACAACAATCCCAAACGATTATTTTGGGGTGTTTTAAATGCAAGATAAAATGAAGAAATTGTTATATCTGTTTGGATTGTTCCTCTTGATTTCCTGTATAAATAGCAAAAAAGCTAAAAATACTGAAATTGCATCTTTGGATAAAGAGGAGATTAAAGTAAAGGAAAAACTTGATAGTTGCTTAGTGAAAGGAGTTTTGGAATTGACAGAAGAAGTTAAAGACTATTTAAATTATCCTGATGTACCTTTAGATGAAAGTTTTATACTCATCCTTTTTAGAGTAAATCCGGACGACTCATTAATTTATTTTTCAGATACGACAGTAAAGTTTTTTATAATTCTTTTAATTTCTATGATTCTTTAAATACTATCTATAAAGGCATGTTAGATATTGAGGGGATAAACGTAGGTATATTCGACAAAAACAATATTGGCGAAAGGTATTATAATGCGGATAGTCTTCGGCAAATTCCATTAGAAAGATTTAAATCTTATCCAATGAAGGTTATTTGTTCCTTACTATATTATATTAGAGACGGAGAACTGAATTACTGGAATCCATAACTTTTGAGTAGGAGCAAAGGGATAGATAAAAGAACAGATAAGTATAATAATGATTTTCTTGATGTATGGTTAGCCAAAAATGGATACCAACAATAAACCGGCAAGCGTTACTGTTCCCATCAATGAATAATAAAAGTATGTTCTTTTTAGAAACATTGAAAGAATAATGTGTGTGTGGGGCTATAATTCCACAAAAAAAGAGGCTGCTAATTAGCAGCCTCTTACGTTAAAATTATATTGTAGTTAATTTGTTTTCTGTTTGAACAGTTAATTATTCATTAACTGATTTAATTTACTTTGGAGTGTTTGACACATAGCTCCATTTCCCATTGCTTGATATCTTTCTATTTGATATTTAAGCTTTTTGATTTCATTTCTTTCTTTTTTCATAATGTCATCCTTTCTTTTGTCATAGTGCTTTTCACGTTTTGAAAAGCTTAATTCATCTTTTATCTCTAATTTCAATGCAAATATAATATGTTTTTTTGAGAAATGTGTTATGTAACATACATAAAGTGCTTGCTTTTAAGCTTATTTAATGATATAAAGGGCTTATGCGTCTTATTTCTTCTTTTTTTGAATATTTTTTAAAAAACGCAGTGCGATAGCTGTTTTTTATATGTATAAATAGACTCATTGTAGCTGAAAGAAGGTTTTCAATTTCCTTTATTGAGGCAGTTTACTTAAATATCCTTGCTCTTGTGGAAGAGATGATTGTTCGGTTTTAGTGAAAAGGACCCTTTCGTGTCCTAAAAAAGTGGTCTTAAATCGACTAAGATGCTATTTTGCTTTACAAAATAAGGATAATGTTTTGTTTACAATGATAAAATTATCTATCTTTGCAGCGTTGAATGGATGAAAGGTGGAGGGGGCGCTAACGCTCCTTTTTTTATTCCAAATATAAGAGAACTAAGTGAATGATAAAAAAAGAAGTTGTTTCTCAGATTGTTGGTGAATGGTTAGAGGATAAAGATTACTTTTTGGTGGAGATATCCATATCACCCAGTAATAGAATTGTAGTAGAAATCGATCATGCCGAAGGGGTATGGATTGATGATTGTGTTAATCTTAGCAAATATATTGAATCCAAACTGAATAGAGATGAGGAAGATTATGAGCTTGAAGTGGGTTCGGCAGGCATAGGGCAACCCTTTAAAGTGTTGCAGCAATATTATAATCACATAGATAAAGAGGTTGAGGTAGGTACAAAGAAAGGTCAGAAATTAAGAGGCATCTTAAAAGATGTTGATGAAGATAAAATTATTTTGTCTACAACCGTAAAATCAAAGTCTAAAGGGACTAAACCTGTGGAAGAAAAAGAAGATTTGACATTAACTTATGATCAAATAAACTATACGAAATATCTAATTAGTTTTAAATAGAGATTATGGCCAAAAAAGAGGA
>CAZFXK010000075.1:0-12216 GCA_964522975.1 uncultured Bacteroides sp.
ACAGCAAAATACTTGGCAATACTACTTTGACAAGCCTGCATCCATATGGGAGGAAACGATTCCCTTAGGTAATGGGAGGATTGGCTTTATGCCTTGGGGCGGAATAGATGAAGAACGAATAGTCTTAAATGAAATCTCTTTATGGGCAGGCCAAAAACAACAAGCTGATAATCCTGAAGCTTATTCTTACCTGCCAGAAATAAGAAACTTATTATTTCAGAAAAAAAATAAAGAAGCAGAAGAGTTGATGTATGAAACCTTTACCTGTTTAGGAAAAGGGAGTGGGGATATCACAAACTATGGAAATTATCAAAACTTTGCCAATCTACATATTAAATCCATATATGATAAGAATGAAACACTGAGCTATTTCCGCAGGGAATTAGACATGAATAATGCTATATCCAGAACCTTATACACACGAGGAGAAGTAACCTATAAGCGGGAGTACTTCACGTCCTTTGCTGATGATATTGGAGTAATACGTTATTCTACAAATAAAGAAAAGGCTCTCTCCTTGGATGTATCTCTGAATCGTGATGAAAATTATTGGAGTCAGGCTGAAGAAAATACTCTTATAATCGGCGGACAAATGCCTAGTGCAAATCCTTATGGAGGATTGATTTTTTATGGAAAAGTGAAAATTAAGAATATAGGAGGAACAATCACAATCAAAGACAAAAACATAATTATTAGAAATGCCGACGAAGTTTTATTTTTTGTTTCCATGGCAACAAACTATGATAACACCTCTGCCAAGCAAAAAGTAATAACTTCTCTCAATCAAATAGATCAAACTGATTATAATAGATTAAAAGAAAGACATAGCGAAACATATAAAAAACTCTTTGATAGAGTAGATTTAACACTAGATAAGAATAAAAACTCAGATCTACCCATAGACAAACGGCTAGAAGCTTTTTCCACAGATAAAACCGACTATAACTTAATTGCTTTATATATGCAATATGGCCGTTATTTACTTATTTCATCAACACGTGCTGGAGGTCTTCCTCCAAACCTACAAGGCTTATGGGCTCATCAAATAATGACACCATGGAATGGAGATTATCATTTAAACATAAATCTTCAGATGAATTTTTGGCCAGCCGAATCAGGGAACCTATCCGAACTACATACCACATTGGTAAATTATGTGCAAAACTTAGTACCGGCTGGAGAAAAAACCGCCAAAATATATTACAACAGTTCAGGTTGGGTCACCCATATTTTAGGAAATATATGGCAATTCACTTCTCCAAGTGAAGATCCCTCATGGGGAGCTACCAATACAGCTAATGCTTGGCTTTGTCAACACTTATGGCAACATTATGAATATACTTTAGATAAAGAATACCTAAAAGTGGTTTATCCCATTATGAAAGGAGCTTCAGCATTTTTTAACGATATGTTGATTGAAAATCCCAACAATGGTTATTTAGTTACAGCCCCTACTACTTCTCCTGAGAATAAATATATAAGTGAAAGTGGAGATACACTAAGTATTGTTGCCGGCTCAACAATGGACAATCAACTTATACGGGAGTTATTCACAAATACAATTACAGCAACAGATTTACTTAATTGTGATAAAGATTTTGCACAACTTCTAAATAAAAAGTTAAAAAGGTTGGCTCCAACATCAATAGGTAAATATGGACAAGTGAAAGAGTGGATTGAGGACTACGAAGAGGCAGAACCTCATCATCGACACATTTCACAATTATATGGGCTTTTTCCGGGGAATGAAATAACCTACGAAAAAACTCCTCAATTAATGGAAGCCGCTAAAGTTACACTTAATCGCAGAGGTGACATGTCAACCGGTTGGTCGGTGGCTTGGAAAATAAATTTCTGGGCTAGATTAAAAGACGGCAACAGAGCCTATAAATTAATTGGAGATTTACTCACCCCGGCAAAAAATCATGCAGGTACATACCCTAATCTTTTTAGTGCCCACCCACCGATGCAAATAGATGGCAATTTTGGAGGTTCAGCCGGAATAATGGAAATGTTAGTCCAAAGTCATGCAGGTTATATTGAATTATTACCTGCCATTCCGGAGGAATGGACAAATGGTAAAATTAGAGGCATTAAAGTAAGAGGAGGTGCTGAAGTTGGTTTTATATGGAAGAATAAAGAAATTAACCAAATAGATTTCCAAACATCAACACCTCATGAGTTTATTATAAAATCATTAAAGAAACCAAGAAAAATATTAGGAATTCAAAGCTATGATTACTTTGATCAAAAAATAAGAATAAATGTAACGGAACCCAATCAAAGAATTAAAATTTATTATTGACAAATAAAGAATAAAAGAATGAAAAAACTAGTTATCTGCTTACTAACATTTTTTACAGTAATGCCTTTTTATGCACAAAAAAAAGAAGTCCCAATCTATCTGGACGACAAACAACCTATTGAGAAACGCATAGATGATGCACTTTCAAAAATGACTCTTGAAGAGAAAATTGCAATGATTCATGCCCAATCCAAATTCAGTACCCCGGGCGTACCACGTTTAGGCATACCCGAAATATGGATGAGCGACGGCCCCCACGGTGTACGTATGGAGATTGATTGGGACACATGGGCACATGCAGGATGGACAAATGACTCCTGTACAGCTTTCCCCGCTCTTACTTGCTTAGCCGCTACCTTTAACCCAGACTTATCCGCTGAATATGGCCGTGCCATTGGTGAAGAAGCCAGATATAGAAAAAAAGATGTCTTATTAGGGCCTGGCGTAAATATTTATCGAACGCCTATGAATGGGCGCAATTTTGAATATTTCGGAGAAGATCCTTATTTGGCATCAGAAATGGTAGTACCTTATATCAAAGGAGTACAAGAAAATGGTGTTGCTGCTTGTATGAAACATTATGCATTAAATAATCAAGAATTATGGCGAAGTACTATTGACGTAGAAGTTAGTGAACGAGCCTTGCATGAAATCTATCTACCCGCATTTAAAGCAGGAGTGCAAAAAGCAAATGTTTGGACAATAATGGGTTCTTACAATAAATTCAAAGGCCAATATTGTAGTCACCACGAATACTTAGTAAACAAGATACTTAAGAGTGACTGGGGATTTGATGGAGCATTCATCACTGATTGGGGAAGCGCTCACGATACCAAAGAGGCAGCTCTTTATGGCCTTGACATTGAAATGGGAACTTGGACAGACGGCCTCACTTGGGGAGAAAGCTTTGCTTATGACAACTACTACTTAGCTCAACCCTATCTAAAAAAGATAAAAGATGGAGAACTACCTATATCAACTCTTGACGATAAAGTGCGTCGTGTTCTTCGCCTCACATTCCGTACCAATATGGATAGGAATCGTCCATTTGGAAGTTTTGCCACTCCTGAACATGCGGATGTAGCACGCCGCATAGCTGAAGAGGGAATCGTACTTCTAAAGAACGAAAAACATTTCTTTCCCATAGCAAAAGATAGATATAATAAAATCGTAGTCATTGGTGAAAATGCTACTCGTTCACTCACTATAGGTGGAGGTTCTTCTGAATTAAAAGTAAAAAAGGAAATTAGTCCTTTAGAAGGATTGATTGAAAAATATGGAGAAGATAAGGTTTTCTACACTATGGGATATGGATCAGGACCTACTGTTTACGATCAATTTGTAGAATCACCATACAATGCAGATTCTTTAAGAACACTGGCACTCGATTTAGTTAAAGATGCTGATGTTGTATTATTTTTTGGCGGGTTAAACAAAAACTATCAACAAGACTGTGAAGGAGGAGATCGCATTAGCTATGATTTACCATTTGGACAAAATGAGTTAATAGAAGATATATTAAAAATAAACAAGAATCTAGGACTTATCATTACGAGCGGTAATGCTGTTGCTATGCCTTGGCTTGATAAGGTTCCTGCTATCATTCAATCTTGGTATTTAGGATCAGAATCCGGAAGTGCTACAGCCAATGTTATTGCCGGAGAAGTTAATCCCTCGGGAAAATTACCTTATAGCATTCCTAAAAAATTAAATGATAATGGAGCCATATCATTCGGAGAGATATCATATCCAGGGGTAAATAATAAACAAATCTACAAGGAAGATATTTTAGTTGGATATCGCTGGCACGATACAAAAAAGATTGCTCCTCAATATCCATTTGGATATGGTTTGTCGTACACTACATTCAACTACGGAAAAATAAGTACCGACAAGAGAGAATATGTTAATAATGAGGTTGTTAATGTGTCTTTTGAGCTCTCTAATATAGGAAAAGTAGATGGAGCAGAAAGTGTGCAAATTTATGCAACGCAAAAGAAGCCGTCTCTAGAACGTCCTGTTAAAGAATTGAAAGGGTTTACTAAAGCTTTTCTAAAAGCTGGCGAAACTAAAACTTTGACCGTAGAAATACCTGTAGAAAGTCTAGCTTTTTATAATGATAAGACACATCAATGGGTAGTAGAATCAGACCAATATATTCTGCACTGTGCAGCATCTGCTGGCGACATAAAAAGCTCTATAACAATTAAAGTAAGATAATTATGTATTTCATAGGATATGATATCGGTAGCTCATCTGTTAAAGCTTGTCTTGTGTCAGCCTCTACAGGTAAAATCGTAGCTTCAGACTTCTACCCAAAACAAGAAATGAAAATAACAGCACTCAAAGCTGGATGGGCAGAGCAAGATCCACAAATGTGGTGGGACAATCTCAAACTTGCTCACAAATCTGTGTTGCAACAAGCAAACGTCAGTGCTGATAAGATAAGGGCTATTGGTATTACTTGGCAAATGCATGGTTTAGTTTTAGTGGATAAAGATCAGCAGGTGCTTCGTCCATCTATCATCTGGTGCGACAGTAGAGCTGTAGCGTATGGTGAAAAGGCATTTGCAGCTATTGGTAAAGAAAAATGCTTGTCTCATTTGCTCAATTCACCTGGTAATTTTACAGCATCCAAGTTAGCTTGGGTAAAAGAACATGAGCCTGATATTTTTTCAAGGATAGACAAATTGATGTTGCCTGGCGATTATATCGGGATGAAATTGAGTGGTTCTCCAACAATGACTATCGAGGGGCTTTCGGAAGGTATGTTTTGGGATTTCAAGACACAGTCTCTATCAAAGGATGTACTTGAATATTATGGTATTGCTGAATCATTCTTTCCTCCGATTAAACCCATTTTTGGACATCAAGGAGAGATGAGTGCCAAAGCTGCTCAAGAGCTAGGGCTAAAAAAAGGGACTCCAATATCTTATCGCGCAGGAGATCAGCCGAATAATGCTTTCTCTCTGAATGTGATGAAGCCTGGAGAGATTGCAGCAAATGCTGGTACATCGGGTGTAATATACGGTGTGTTAGATAAGTTGAACTATGATTCGCTTTCGCGCGTAAACTCTTTTGCGCATGTCAATTATTCAGAGAAAGAAACAAATATTGGAGTATTACTATGTATCAACGGTACAGGAATTTTAAACTCGTGGTTGAAGAAAAATTTAGCGGTAGAGAATATCTCGTATAGTGAGATGAACGAGTTGGCATGCCAATCTCCTATTGGAGCAAATGGATTGACTATTATTCCTTTCGGTAATGGAGCGGAACGTGTATTGGAGAATAAAGATGTTTCGTGCTTTATACATGGCTTGAATTTTAACATTCATGATAAAAAAGATGTATTGAGAGCTGCGCAAGAAGGTATAGTATTCTCCTATGAATATGGCTTAGAGGTAATGCGTAGCATGGGAATGAAAATAGAGACAATCAAAGCTGGATATACTAATATGTTTTTGAGCCCATTGTTTGCTCAAACTTTAGCAAATATTAGTGGTGCAACTATTGAGCTATATGATACGGATGGAGCTGCAGGTGCAGCAAAAGGAGCTGGTATAGGTATTGGCTATTTCAAATCTTCGGATGAAGCATTTGAAAAAGTAGAAAAATTGAAAGTGTATACACCTCATGCAAACGAAATAGAATTGTGCAGATCCGTCTACAATAGGTGGAAAAGTCTATTAAACAAATCATTATAAAATAATAAAAAATTTAAACAGCCATGCAAATTTTAACAGGAACAGAAGAGTTTTTCCCAGGAATTGGAAAAATCAAATTTGAAGGAAAAGAAAGTAAAAACCCATTAGCATATCGTTTTTACGATGCAAATAAAATAGTGATGGGTAAAAAGATGAAAGATTGGATGCGTTATGCTATGGCATATTGGCATACATTATGTGCTGATGGTGGCGATCCATTTGGAGGAGCAACTATCAAGCATCCGTGGAACAAAGGAGCAGACGCAGTAACTCGTGCCAAGAATAAAATGGATGCAGCATTTGAGTTTATGACCAAAATGGGTATCGAATATTATTGCTTTCACGATGTGGATTTAGTAGAGCAAGGAAATTCGCTTAAAGAATTTGAAGCTAACCTTATACAAATTGTAGAGTACGCAAAAGAGAAACAAAAGAAATCTGGTATTCAACTTCTTTGGGGAACTGCAAATGTATTTAGCCATGAGAGATATATGAATGGTGCAGCTACCAATCCCGATTTCAATACAGTAGCGTGGGCTGGTACTCAAATCAAAAATGCTATTGATGCTACTATTGCTCTAGGAGGTGCTAATTACGTGTTTTGGGGAGGTCGTGAAGGATACATGAGTCTTTTGAACACAGATATGAAGCGTGAGAAAGATCATCTTGCACAAATGTTAACTATGGCTCGTGACTATGCTCGCAAGCAAGGATTCAAAGGAACATTCTTAATAGAACCCAAGCCGATGGAGCCGACAAAGCATCAGTATGATTTCGATACAGAAACTGTTATTGGCTTCTTAAAAAACTACGGATTAAACAAAGACTTTAAAGTAAATATAGAGGTCAATCATGCTACGCTTGCAGGACACACTTTTGAACACGAATTACAAGTAGCTGTAGATGCAGGAATGCTAGGTAGTATTGATGCCAACCGTGGCGACTATCAAAATGGCTGGGATACAGATCAGTTTCCAATTGACTTGTACGAATTAGCACAAGCATGGTTGGTATTGCTTCCTGCTGGCGGTGTAGGGCAAGGTGGGGTGAACTTTGATGCAAAAATCAGACGAAACTCTACTGACAGAGAAGATCTTTTTATTGCACATATTGCAGGTATGGATGCTTTTGCGAGGGGACTATTGATAGCTGCAGATATTCTAGAGCAGTCTGATTATAACAAGTTGCGAAAAAACAGATATGCATCTTTCGACTCTGGTGATGGAAAACTGTTTGAACAAAATAAACTTACTCTTGAGGACTTGTACAAAATTGCTCATAAAGTAGGTGAACCACAACAAATCAGTGGTAAACAAGAACTATTTGAGGCAATTATTAACATGTATATTTAAGACATAAAATATTCTGCTTTTGATACTACAAGTAACTTGTTTTTTATCTAGAAGGCTTGTTGCTTGTAGTTTCTTTATTAAAACCTAATATCATGACAACAAATATAGACAAGGGCTCAAAAAGTTATCTTTTTAGAGTTATTTTCATCGCTACTCTTGGGGGATTGCTTTTTGGCTACGACACTGCAGTGATTTCTGGAACTGTAGAGTCGCTTCGACATTTTTTTATAAATCCCATGAACCTACCTATTAACGAAGCAAATGCGATGGAAGGTTTCGTAGTGAGTAGTGCACTTATTGGTTGCATTCTAGGAGCAGTAGTAGCAGGCTGGATTAGTCAGAAATGGGGACGAAAGAAGGCACTGTTTTCAGCGGCTATCCTTTTCTTTTTTGCAGCTATAGGTTCGGCATGGCCCGAAATTGGTTATCATTTGCCTGACACCGATGGATATAGTTTTGTATATCACTTCGTATTCTACCGTATTTTGGGTGGAGTCGGTGTAGGCATTTCCTCTATGGTTTCGCCGATGTATATAGCCGAAATAGCTCCTCCTAAAATGAGAGGAAGCTTAGTGGCACTCAATCAATTTGCTATCATCTTTGGAATGTTAGTCGTTTACTTTGTCAATTATACGATTGCACTTCAAGGAGATGCTACTTGGCTACACCAATTGGGCTGGCGATATATGTTTGCCTCTTTGGGTATTCCGTCATTACTGTTTTTTGTATTGTTGTTTTTCGCTCCCGAAACCCCACGTTGGTTAGTGATGAAAGGAGAACATGGAAAGGCCAAAAGCATTATCTCAAGACTTGCAGGCACTGTGGTAGCACAAGAAGAAATACAGAATATAAAACATAGTTTCGAAAATGAGGTTGTACAATCAATGTATCCTTATTATCGCTTTATGATAACATGGTTCATTTTGTTTGCTATTGGTATGTTTGCACTTACTTTGAATGGTGTAGCCTCAACGTTGGAAATAGCGATGATTGCAAGCTTTGTATTAGCATTAGTTGTGCCTATTCGTTCCTATGGTTTCGCAATCATAATGACAGGAGTTTTGCTTTCAGCTTTTCAACAATTTGTGGGTATAAATGTGGTATTATATTATGCCCCAGAAATTTTTAAATCAATGGGGGCTGGCACAGATTCAGCATTGTTACAGACCATCATAGTGGGTGTCGTTAACCTTTCATTTACAGTTTTGGCGATTCTTAGTGTTGATAGATTTGGAAGAAAACCACTCCTTATTACAGGTGCATTGATTATGGCGATATCTATGCTGATTTTAGGAACATCATTCTCAGCAAAGTTACCTGCGGAATTGAAGTTAGTATGTATGCTAACTTATACTGCAGGATTTGCGATGTCTTGGGGACCGGTCTGTTGGGTACTTTTATCCGAAATATTCCCAAACTCTGTTCGGTCTACTGTGATGGCCATTACTGTAGCCGCACAGTGGGTATCAAACTTTTTAGTTTCTTGGACGTTTCCTATTATGGACAAGAATGAAACCCTAGTAAACCTCTTCAATCATGGATTTTCATATTGGGTGTATGGCGTGTTGTCTATATTGGCTGCAGTTTTTGTGTGGAAATTTATTCCTGAAACTAAAGGGAAAACTTTGGAAGACATGGAGCAGCTTTGGAAAAGTAGCAGAAAGGAATAAATAGGTATGTTGTTAAATAAAATTGATTGATAATCGCGAAGATCAATAATACTTAAAGAATGAACTCTCACGACTAGCTATTAAATAGTGTTTTAAAGCGCTTTCAAAAAGATAGATTGTAGAAAGAACACTAGCCTGAATCTCATTTTCAAGACCTTTTTTATTTATGGGAGAACGCTTTAAAACTCCAACTATTTAGTTTGTTGTGATCGAATTAAGCAACTTTTGCACTTCATAGTTATTTCTGCGTTGTCTGATTGTCTTTTGCTTGATTTTTTGCCTTTGTTATAAGATCTGTTCGCCCCGTCTCAGGTAAACATCTTCGGGTGTGAGATTGTCCAATGATTCATGATAGCCTCTGGTGTTGTAATATTTTATATACCGAAGTTCCGATAATTATCCTGTAACTAAAGAAACATTTGCAACTAGTGAATATATACATTCCACCGCGGTTCCCGCTCTTGATCAATCTATAAAGAAAAAAATTCTAGCTTGCTGGAATTATTGCTGACGTCTATTACACAGTGCTGATCAAAGATAAAACTCCCTTTTGGGAATAGATTTTAATTCACCAAAAGGGGGGGGGAAATAATCAACATGGTAAGTGAAATAATTAACACTGCATTTGTCGGCGCTAAACCTTCTGACGACACTATTCAAATTGCTAAAAATATGACAGAAAAATGAATCGATAACAAAATGATCTCAGAATATACAGGATTGTTCATCAGCAAGATATTCAACTTGTGAAGCTTGAAATTTAAGTTTAGCTATTACCTCACATTTGATGTCTAAATTTTTTATTCTACTAAAATAAAGCTATCTCTGTTTAGAAGAAAAAAGTCGCTCTTTGTTTTATGCAAAACTATGTGAATCAATAAACTTTGCTCGTTTCTTAATCGTTACCTATCAAGAAAAACGAATTGGTAATTTGCTTGTATTCAGCGAGAAATGAAAATCAGAATATCTTATGAAATGATAGCTTAGATTGCCTTTGACTCCTGCTAAAAAGCCTATCTCATTAATACAGTGCCATATCTGATCTCTGTTAGGAAGTGGAAAAATTGGCTTAGTTTCATCTGTTAGGTTATAAAGTGATAGAATTTGTTCTGCAACAGGATGTAATGGAATAAATGTTTCAACATCAGTCTTCTTTCGTCTGATTCGTATATATTGTTTGCCATCTGCTGTTTTCCCTAGATGATGAGGGTAAAGTCTTTTGACATCAACATAGGCTAGTGCTGTGAATGCTGAAAATATAAAAGTTCTGCGTGTTAGTTCTTGTAACTTATCAGGCATTGGTCTAGCCATTATTGCTTGTAGTTGATTTCTAGTGATATGTCTAAGCTTTGGTGGTTCTTTCTTTTCATAAGGTATATTAGCTAAAGGATTATAATGAATAATTTCTCGATCAACTGCTGTATAGAATAGTCTATTGAGCCATGTCAAACAATGATTGATATGGCCAGATCTGTAATCTTTGGTTTTTAAATAGAGCTTATACTCTTTGCCAAATTCTTCTGTGATATTTTTGAATGCGATATCCTTTGTTTTCTGTGAAAGAAGAAATTCTCTTAGGTTTCTTTGCGAGAGTCGTGATTGACGATAGGTAGAAGTTGATTCTATTTTTAGTGAACGTGCTTGTAATCTTTCTAGCTCTTGTTCTCCTGCTTCTAATAGTAAGAGTGGTGTTTGACTTTGTGCTACTATTGCATTCTTTAGTAATTCTGCACTAATAACTCCTTGTTCTTGAAGAATGGTATTGTACTTCTTTTCAATAGCCTGTCTAAAATCTTGTAGGTGATTATTATCTCGTTCAACTTTTAGTATGCCTTTCCTTGCATCCCAATTGTCAGGTAAACAGTAGATACCAGTAGTTAAAGTTTTTTGCTTTCCATCGATTGACAGTCTACACATGATAACTGTTGTTCCATCTGTTTTGACCTTATTACGATTGATATAAAAAAGGATACTAAAAGTACTTCTTGCTTGCTTGTTTTTAAGATGTTTGTTCATAATACTAGTTTTAGATCGCGAGTTAGTTCAATGTATTTATCCATATCTTCAAAGAGTTTCTTAGGGGTTACTTGAGCATAGATTTGTGTTGTCTGAATGTTGGAGTGCCCTAGCATTTTTGATACTGTTTCAATTGGTACTCCTGCCTCTAGAGTCATCAGTGTAGAAAACGAATGTCTTGCCATGTGAAAAGTTAGATTCTTTTTGATACCACAAACATCAGCAATTTCTTTAAGATATGAGTTCATACGTTGATTACTAAGTATAGGTATCAATCTGCCATTTTTTGCTTTGCCTTGGTATTTTCTTATAATCATTTTTGGAATATCAAGAAGCAAAATATGACTCAATGTATCCGTTTTCTGACGAGCTGTTACAATCCATTCTTTCCCATCCATTTTTATAATATTCTCATGAGTAAGATTTGCTACATCAATATAAGCTAATCCTGTAAAACAAGAAAATATAAATATATCACGCACATTAACTAAACGCTGAGTAACAAACTCTTTATGCATAATAGCATCTATCTCTTCATCTGTAAGAAACCCACGATCTACTCTTTTAGTTTTAAAATGAATATTAAGAAATGGATCGTGATTGATAATACCAGCCTTACGACCAAAAATAACAACAGTTTTAAGAGTCTTTAAGGTCTTTCTTGCTGTATTAAAGCTTTGACCAACCATAGTCTTCAGATAAACATCAAAGTCATGAATTACAATAGGAGTTAGTTCTATGATATTTAAGTCAATCCGTGCGTATTTTTGTTCTATAAATTTTGCAAAATGTCGTTTACATATATCAAACTTACGATAATTAGCCTTGCTCACACCATTATCTATCTGTAAAAACAAATCATTATTATACTTTGAAAACAAAGACAGAACTGTTTCCATTTTCTCTTGTTTACCAAGAAATTCAGATTTTATACGCCCTAAACTCAATTCTTCGGAAAACTCTAATCTTTGAAATATCATTTGAAGATCAGCAGTAATACTTGCTAACTGTGCATTTGTAGCAAGTGCTTCTCTAGTACGTCCTCTTACCTTACCTAGTTTACTATCCCATAAATCTGGCGCAACCGAAACCCCTGTTGAGCCAACTTGGACTCTTTCTCCATTCAAGTGAATACGCATCATAACGGAAGCCTTACCTTCTTTATT
>CAZFXK010000076.1:0-12103 GCA_964522975.1 uncultured Bacteroides sp.
CTCTAGTACTATTTCCAGTTGTTTTCTAAATTGCTCAACAATTTGTTTTGATTTATCATCACCCAATTCCTGATTGGCTTTTTCAAGTTTATAGAATGTTTCTTTTAATTTTGCTTCCAATGTTGGCCATTCTGCGTCATCGCTTAATTCATCAATCACTTTCAATGTCCTTCGCAGATTGGTTAATACTTCCTGTTTATTGTCTACATCATTTTTATCATTTTCGAATGTTTTTTCAAGATTCTCAATCTCCTCTTTTATTGTTTCTATTTTTTTTAGTTTTGTGTCATCAGTAAAGTCTTTTTTTGACTCTAGCTCTTGTACTGCGCTTTTAGCTTTTTTTATTTCATTGGCTAACCAATCTGTATCTGTTGATTGAACCGTATTGGTAGGTACTTTTATTTCTGTAGTATATTCTATGTAGGGGAAAAAGGCCTCCACTGAAACTTCTTGCGATCTGTCAATGCTAATCGTTAGGTCTACTTGGCTATTTTCTGGCAATAGGGTTGGAAGATCACTTCCACTAATTATTATGTCATAAACGTGATCATTGTATATGGCTCTTGTACCATCGGCATTATGTTCGCCTTGATAAAGTGGGATTTTGATAAAATCGGAATCCATTCCGGGTCGAATTTGCTTTTGAGTTTTGAGGCCATTGATTACACCTATAGCCGGTAGTGATTTATTCTTTTCTAATCCTTCCGCTGATTGAAATACAACTTTTCCGGAACTTTCTGATAGAATTTCTACCCCCCAATTATAAGGTAAGGTTGAATTGCCTATTTTCGATCCTTGTATGATGGTAAAGGTGTTGGGTTGGCACTCCAGAGAGTTGCCTTGATTGTCATATAGTGTTATCTTAAATATGTTTGTTTTACCTTCCTCCAGATGCACATCAATAATCTCACCCTTTGTGTCTATTTCGATCTTGCCACTTGACCATGCATTGTCTCCACGTTTAATTTCAGCAAAAACTTTTTCGGGAATAGCTCCCTCGGTCTTATCTTCCAGTATTTTTATTGTTATGAATTCTTCAGTTTCTACGGTTGAGGCTTCACTCCCTATTTCAAGTTGTATTTTTGTTTTGTCTCGTGTTGTTTCAATTATATCTTCAGCTATGTCGATGGTGGAGGCATAGAGCGCAGCTCCTTTTGATACAACAGTCATGGGGTCAACATTTGTGTCCGGTTTGCGAATTTGACTTTCCAGCATTTTTCTTAATATGGGAGACAGGGTAGGCCCACCCACAAGAATTAAAGACTCTAAATCGCTTCCTTTCAGATTATTTCGCTCAATCAGTTTTAGACTTAAGTCAACGGCTCGTTGAAAGACAGGAGTTAATATACGCGCTAAGTCTTCCTGAGTTATGG
The DNA here is from genome assembly GCA_964522975.1 of uncultured Bacteroides sp. Classification (GTDB taxonomy): domain Bacteria; phylum Bacteroidota; class Bacteroidia; order Bacteroidales; family Bacteroidaceae; genus Bacteroides_E. The sequence goes on from CAZFXK010000076.1 coordinate 1,374, forward strand.
TAAGATCAATATCTATTTCCTCTCCCTCATCATCTTCTCCGCAATCTCCGGGATCTACATATATATTATGTGAAGCATTGAACGAAAGATTATTTTTTATTTCTTCTGCAAAAAACTTTAGAGCGTTCCTGAATTCAGCCTTTCTCTTGTCGTCGGAAAGAATATTATGAATAGAAAAACGATCTTGAATATGTGGAAGGATTAGTTGATCTACAATTGCAAAATCTAAATTTTTACCCCCTAAATAGTTGTCTCCCTCGGTATCTACAACCCTCATTATCCCGTCTTCTACCTTTAGCAATGCGGTATCGAATGTTCCCCCTCCAAAATCAAAAACCAACCAAAACCCGTCTTTATTCAAGTTCTCCAAACCATATGCCATAGAGGCAGCTACAGGCTCTTGTAGAACTTCAATATGACTAAATCCTGCTAATTGGGCGGCTTTTCGAGTTGCATCTATTTGATTATTTTTAAAAGCAGCAGGAACAGTAACAATTACAGCACTGATATTCTCATCTTGTACGTATTCCTTTAAACGCTTTAGTACTTCAGCAGAAAGCTCTTCAGAAGAAAAATCTTTTTCGGCAAAGGAACTATGGTATTTTTTATCGGTTCCCATTGTTCTTTTGAACTCTATATAAGAGTTAAAGGAGGTGTTGTTAGATAGATTTTTTAAACTATTAGACCGGTAATTCAGATAGGCTTTGTCACCAACAAAAAGATTGCCTTTTTGGTTTACGGCTATGCATGAAGGTGTAGTGTCTTTTTGTGTGTCTAAAGATTTTATGATTCTAATAGTGCCATTTTCCATTCTGGAAATGGCAGAGTTAGTTGTACCTAAGTCAATTCCATAATCTATTTTTGTTCTTATCATGGCTATATAATTTAATTTTGTGATACTTCAACTTGTGCTCTTTGAATTAATATACCGTTAAAGTTTACCTGTGGGCGTATAACTTTCGTGATAATTCTTTTTCCTTCTTCCAAGGAATCGTCCAGGATGAAATTAATGACATCCAGATTCATTCGTTCGTCAAATTCCTCATTTAGTAAACTGATGATTTCGTATCCATTAGCCGCAAAATTAGCTTGGATTCTCTCTATCCCTTTCTCCAGTGGTTTAATTCCTTTTGTGTTTCCATCTAAACGGGATAGATTTTTTTGCATCCGGGCTATTTCGTCGGCTACTTTTAGAGCCAATGAATGATCGGCTTCTTCTGCACTCTTTTTACTTTTATTGTTCGATTTCTCTTGCTGAAGTTTGAGTTGAGTTTCTAAGATGCCAATTAATTTGTTGTCCAGTTTCAATCCTTCCTCATCCATAGCCAGTTTTGTGTTCCTTATTTGAGCCTCAACATCAATATGGGTTGACCGTATCCGTTTTCTTAATAACACATACATAAGAACAGCAATAAGAAGTAGGGCAATAGTTGCTAATATCCAATAAAGTTTATTTTTAGAAACATTATCGCCAAGCTTTGATATATCCTTATTCAATGTGCTCTCTATGTTCCGGGTTTTGGTTTCAAACTCATTTGCTATTGTGTTAATTGCTTGGTGTCCTTTTTGGATTTCTCCACTTAAACTATCGTTTTTTTCTGTTTGCTTTTTTCTCTCTTTATCTAAAAGGACAATTCTTGTTTTTTGTGATTTAATCTCGTTTTTTAGAATCATCATTTCTTCTGTTAAAGACTTTAACTCTTTTTCTAACTCATCAGTATTCTTGATTGTATCTTGAGGAAAAAGAGAAATAGAATAGAATAATAGTAGGATATAAATGGCCTTTTTCATATATAGATATTTTATGCAAAAATTAATAAAACAAGAATGGTTACCATAACCAGTATTGTAGAGAGGCAACCACTATTACTGTTGAAAGTAGATAGACCAAGTTGTGATGCTATTGATATCAATATATTGTGGTTATTATTATAATGTGTTTGTATTTCGGCAGACATATCTAATTTACCTATTAAATAAGAAACTTCTAATGCTTCTTTTATAATGGGCTTTAACGTGTTTAGTGCTAACTGTTTATTAAAAGCGTATTTTATGGACTCTTGTTCCCTGTTTACTATGGAAATTAGAGTAGAGAGAGCCAAATTTACTATGCCACCGCTTAGCAGTTGATAAAGAGGATCTGTTTTACCAACTTTATCTCTTATTTTATCAAGCATGGGTTTACAAGTAGTAATAAAGAGTTTGATATTCGAAATGGATTTAGACTGTTGTTGAAAACCATTTATTTTTTGTGTGATGAAATCTAACTCTTCTTTAATTGGCGATGTTTTAAGCCACTCTTCTATTCCTTTTATATTTTCTTTTATCCGGTCACTGGTTTGGCTTTGTGTGGCTGTTTCTTGTGCTAAATTCAGTAATTGTAAGGCTTCTGTGCTAGGATCTTTTGTTTCCTTCCAAGCAATGAAGTAGTCTATTCCACATTGCATTATTTCTTTAGCTAAATTATCAGCTACCATTTCGTAGGTTATATCCTTTTTCCCCAGTATGGATTTTAAGGTTTCCAAATCCTTTTTAGTTTCCTCATAAAGCTTTAGTCCCAGAGCATACGCATTGTTTGTGTCATTTTTTCTTTTTTCGCTGGTTTTGCTTATTTGTGACTCAATATTATGAATAGGCTCTTTGGTGAATTTCCGATAAAAGATATCTAATACGGGTTTGTCGCTACTTTTGAAAAAATGTATGATTTCGTTATTCGAATGCCTTTCTGTTAATTGAGTTAACAGACTATCTACAAGTCGTTCCAATTCTTTTTGAGGGTCAATATTATAAGTTTGGTCGGCTACAGCATAAACAAAGTCAGTAAAAGCCTCGGATAATATTAAGTTAGTTTTTAGCCTTATTCCCTCTTTAATATCATTGATTTCATTACTAAGTAGCTTAATGGTTGCTATATTGTTGAAATAGGAGAAATTTTTAGCTGAAATTTCTTTTCCGGATGTAACTTTTTCCCATATTTCAATGGATTTATCCATGTCTCCATGGACAAGATGTGTAATGGCCGTTTCATCAAATAAATTGATGTTTAGAAACCAGAATAAAGCATTATTAATTTTGTCTTGATTTTGTTCAATTTTGGAAAAGGCAGCATTAATCATACTTTCTGATCTTTCTATTTTATTAAAAAACGAAAAATCAAACTCTGATGTTACTTCTCTTCCTATGCTGGCGTACCTAAGAAGCTTGCTCTTCTGTCTTTGTAATTCTTTTTCGGATGAATTAGCAACTATTCCTACTATTCTATATGGGTTTTCTTGAATAATATTCATATGTGTCTATGGTATATTATCTCCGGAATATCAATTCTTTAATGTCAATAGGTTCTTGAGTTAAATTGTATTCTAAGATTTAAGGTTAAATAATTAATTACAAATATGATGAAAAAACAGTTTTTTTATGCTCTGTTTCTGTTTTTGAAAATTAACAAATATTTATCACAATATACTGATAAAAGCAAATAAAATGCAAATAAAAGTGAAATTATATATATAATAAATTACATTCTATTAACAGGTTTATTCTGTAATATGGGTATAATGAGCAATTCGAAAGAGGTGAGATTTTCAGACATTAGTTTTTATTTTTTAGATAAACTCAATCCTTATTATTACTTATGATTTCTTTAATCAAGCCCTTTTAAGCTGTTTGGCGCGCTATCTCGTATGGTAATTAATCTTAATGTAAAAGATGAATTATGAGTTGTAATATATTTAATCTGTTGATTATCAATTGATTGTTGAATGCTTATTGGCTTTATTATATTGTAATTTGGTGGTGGCTTAAAGAATGAGATTGTAACTGGAATCATTGATAAAAAGTAAAAATGCAGTTTTGAAAGCATTTATTTTCTTTCTTACTAAGTAAAATATTTTCAATCTTTTCTGTGAAATTTAGGGAAGACAGAATACACCCTGATTATGCTTCTGCTTTTTTTGATTTTGCGTGGAAGTTGATCTGATTGGGGTAGTGTATTAATTGGATAAACACAACATTCCGGTCGGTCTGGGTTCGAGCCCTTGTCGGTCTGGGAGACAACCCATTTAGATCCCAGACCGAAGCTTGTTGGGTCTGGAATCTATTAAAATGTTGATTAGGCAAATGGTTTACTCAATGCATGGAATTGTGGGGAGACACTAAAATGGTAAAAATCAGAAAAGACAAAAGAGAATCTTTCAGAACTAAAATGGTTCTGCCATTAGAAATTAATTATCATTGGGCTATTACCAATGGTATAATTTTCATTGAGGATACTGCCGTTGACAAACGTGGTGTAGGTGTTTTTATATATGCCGTATGCTTCATGAATATGTCCAAAGAGATGATATTTAGGTTTTATCAATTTTACTTTCTTGAGTAAGTTTTCACATCCGACTTTTAAACCGGGTTTGGTTAAATCGAGAATTCCAAAAGGTGGCCCATGTGTAATAAGAACATCTGTGTTTTTAGGTATTTTATTCCAATATTTATTGATTTCTTTGCCTCGATCTTTGTTGAAAGCCCAGTTGAAATATGTAGGTGTGATAGGAGACCCCCAGAAGTTTATTCCTTCGATTGATATACCTGTATTACATAAGTAATAGCTGTTTTCAGTTAGCATTCTCTGAATTCTGTTCACCGTTTCATCTTCAAAATAGAAATCATGATTCCCGGCAATGAATATTTTGTATCTAAAATCCAGTTTTGAAAACCATTTGATGAAATCTTCTACTTCATGATCTTCTCCATGTTTTGAAACATCTCCGCCATGTATTAGTATATCAGCTTGGGGCAGTTTTTGTAATTTTCGGTGCTGTCCGTGTGTGTCGGATATAAATAGTATTTTCATTGTGTGATATAAATAAAGGAGTTTATTTTATCTATAAGAGTAGATTTGTTAATTAAATTATTAATTAGGTTGTTGGGAATTAAATTAGCTCCAAATTTCACGCCTAATAATGCACCGGAAACCGCACCGTTTGTATCAGCATCGCCTCCTTGTTCAATAATCGATCTTAATCCTGAATAAAAGTTTGATGAATAATTATATGCCCATAAAGCTGCACTCAAAGTTTTTAAGGTATAGCCTATTTTGCCTTGTTCATCTAGTTTAAGAATATCAATATTATTCTGATATGCCAATTCTATATACTCAAGAATACGGGTATCATATGCATTCGCTATATTTAGTAAATCTGATTTTAATACTTTTTGATTAGCCAAATGCTTATGAATAATGTAAGTAATGATAACACTAGAACCGACACAACGAGGATCGTAATGCGTAAGTTTGCATACATTCTCTGTATTAAATTTCACTTGCTCCCAATCTGTATAATTCCAACAGCCAAGAATTGGGGTGCGCATAATTCCTCCATTTGCAGCACTTTTTTTTCTTGATATATTCCAAACAAGTTCAGAAGCTTTAAATGGATTTTCAGTATATTCGTCTATTGATAATACATTCAATGTATGACGTCCAATACCAATGCCATTTGTTCCCTTCCAAAGAACAAATCGTTTAGCAATATCTATCAGATTTATAGTCTTATGCTCAATAAGACTATCTAAAATGCAAAGCATTTGATCTGTATCATCTGTCCATGCCCCTTTTTCCCACAACTTACGATGTCTGTCTTGTATCATATCATCGTATGAAAGTATTCCACTAGGATAGAAATGTTTAACCTCATCCTTTGTCATAAATTCAGAGGCAAGCCCCAGTGCATCACCGATGGCTTGCCCAAATATGAGTCCTTTGATTTTGTCAATCATTCGGATATGTACTTTCTATCTCATTTATTATGTCTTGTAGGTTATTAAGCGTTGATTCTTTATCTAATAACAAGGATTCATATCTATAATATTCTTCTGACGTTTTTTCTTGCCATTTAAGGTTATATTTTTCTGCAATAGCTAATAATTCATCCTGTCCCTTTTTCCCTTTTACTCTCTTAAATAATAACAATTTATAATAATCTACACCATTAATATTTTTTGAAAAGAAAAGATCAATAGCTAAGTCTTTTTCTTTATTGTTAATAAAACAACAGGTATCATAATATGGGTAGAAGTTTAATTCCCATTTATTATTATTAATTAATTTACTGTTTCTCAAATCGATAAACAGCCGATAAGACTTTAAATTTGCATGTGCGCCACTTCTTTTGCTTCCTTGAACTAGTATCCATTCTTGCTCTCCCCCCCATTGAATATTTTTTTCTTTACAAAAGTCTAAAAGTTCCGGTATTTTCACAAACTCATCATAATCCTTATCACTTGGATTATTCTTTATCATTTTATCTAGTTCTTTATAAATAATATCTTCGTTTTTATCTAATAACTCATCAAAAAACAGTTTGAAACTATGCCTATTATCATTAATTAGTGTTTTCCAATCAGAATACTTCCAACAAAAAGAATAGTTTGTATAGCCATTAAATATTCTTGGGTAATAAGATAGATTTCTCGTTAATAATGCTCTACGTGTTATATCAAGTTTCTCATAGTCCATATTCCCATAAAATAAGATAGAGAAAACATTACTATATTTTTTAAATAGATTTAAATCAAAATTATAACCACCACTCCATTCCAAAATAGGCATAATTTCTCCTTGCCAAACTTTATGATCTTCTTCTTTCCAAAAAAGATTTTCCAATTCCAATCTATTCAAAGCTTTCTTATAAAGATTAAACTTCAAATTCTCTTCATCCGTCAACAAAGTTTTTGATATATTCTTCATAGAAATAATATCTGCAATATCCGCAGATGGTAGTTCTTTTATGATTCTTATAGCAAGAGGGAGCATTTGAGCAATATCTCTGCTGACATTCCTATTCCGTGCTATGTTCTTAAAAAATCGCTTGACTCGTATAATATTACGGATATTATCTTCTCCAAAACGTTTGATATATTCAATTACAGGTAAAATTCTAAACCAAATAATTTGATCATTCATATCGTTTGGTGCTAACCAATCTCTATTGTTTCGAAAAATATCCGAACTCATAAAAGAAAATCTTACAATATCAAAATATCTCTGTATATCAGCTAATTGCAAATTATCAATATTCACTTTATTACCCTTTGTAATAGATTCTAAAACACTTTCATCATCCGAACTGAGTAGTATTAGCCAACGAAAAAATTCAAGAAATCCTTTATCTGCCGTATCATTTTCTTGGGTTCCTCCTCCATGTCTATTCTTCCAAAAGAAAGTTTCCCATTCTTCCCATAATTCACTAGCCTCTTGTTGTTTTTCAACTGAGAGATTGTTTATAAATTTAGGTTTCAAATTCTCTGTGGCAGTTAATGGTTCTCCTGTAGTATTAATAACAACAAATGTTTCTTCACCCTGAGTTCTATCCCCCACATCATAATATAACATTTGTAGCTCATTAGTAATAAAGTGCCCAAAATCAGCAAAATCCAAATCAATCTCTATTGTTAATCTCTCCTTAATCTGCTTTAAGGCTTCAATCATACTAACAATGGATGCATCTAGATTATATTCATCAAAATACCAATCTTGTTTCTTTATTTTTTCTAAATCCAAATCTTTTTTCAAAAAAAACTCGTACACCAAATCACTAAGAAAATACAGTGTACTTTCTCTTATCGCATATTGTAAATAGGGTTCCTCATCATCTTCAGTTAATTTAAAATCTGAGATTAAATATTTTTGGAATTCACCGTCAGCTTTTCTATTCAACATACCCAACAAAAGAAATAATGTTGTTATTCGTTGTTGTCCATCACACAACTGGATATGAAAATCAGGTTCTTCATAACCATAAATTAATCCTAATGTAAATTTATCTTGTCTGTTTTTCTTATATAAATCAATTAAACTCGTTATGAAATCAGGAACCAATTCCTGTAATTTATTCTCTTTATCATAGCTTTTACCGCCCCAACAATAATCTCTCTGTAAATCAGGTATAACAATTTTATTATCTCCTGAAAAAATATCGGCTAGTGTATATTCCTTTCCACTCTCAAAGCTTTTCTTATTCATTGTCCTGTCTCTTTATTGTTGATTTTACTTTATAATCGTTTTCGAATTGAGAAATAATCTTATTTTGGTTCTCTTCAATTTCCTCTTTTCCCCATTTCTCTTTTGCAAACACAGATATTGTATGAAGTAGTTCTCGGCTTTTGAATTCTGTTTTCAGATCAAAATAGATATTCTTTTTTTCATTAAATGTTTTATTTCCAAAAACTGAGTTATCATTTCCATCTAGCAACACTAAATTACCAATACTATGCTCACTTATATTTTCAGAACATTCATCTCTGTTTAGCCATTCATCTCCTTCTGGCATTTGAGTTCCTAATATTATTTCGTTTCCATCTTTATATTGTTCCCCATCCTTATGAAAAGCTCTTGATTTAGGATGAATATGTTCCAGCGATTGTTTATCAAAAATTCGAAAGTTAAATTTTCTTCCTTTCCCGTTATTAGTTTTGTTATCTTCCAGTACATTAAGATATAGTAAATATTTCCTTGCAAATGCGTCTCCTCCCGAATTATAGACAATTTTTTGGTTAAGGAGATTAAGAGTTTCTATAGCTTTATTTTCTTTTTCATTTAAATCCTCGTCTTCACTTCTTATCTGATCAAAGGTTGCTCCAACAACCCTCCATTTTGTAAATTCAGATAGCTCTTTTATATTATGTTTGTTTTCTATAAAAAAAAGAATGATTTTGGCTTTATCATTTCCACTATCTTTAAGTGAAACACCTAACAGATTATATATAATGGGGTTATTGTATATATCTTCAAATGATTTTTGTAAATTACGCACCCCTTTGAAATGAAGCTTTGTTTCTTTTTTGTTAGACAATAAAGTTTTAAAATGGTCAAAACTAAAGCTTTTATCTTTTCTCAATTTAATATAATAGTACTCAAGCAACAATCCCATGGGCGTCTTAACCTTAAAGAAATCTTGCACATCATTTTTGTTCCACCAACGCAACCATTTATCCCACTCACGTGCATAAAGACTACGAAAAGCATTCGTTTCCCATTTATAAGTAAACTCTTCATTCTTGTTTCCTGAGTTTAATGATATTTTCCGGAGCATTTCAGCCTTAATTAATTCCTCAGGAAGCATGATTGCTTTACTCCCATTCATCATAGTAAAGGTTTTAATTGCTTTTTCTTTGGGTATATTGATGTATAGAAATCTTATTTGATTAAGAATATATTGCTCTAGAGTTTCTTTATTTATGTCGTTTAGCTCTTTGTGTATGTGACGCAATGTTTTCTTAAAGAAAAATATATCTTGATAAACTTCCTCTTCACTCTTTGTACTTATTGTCATTATTGTGTTTCTATCCTTTTTCCACAAATCGGTTAAGAAAGATTCCGATTCTTTTCTTACAGAATACGCAATATTAATTTTTCCATTGTACCCAAGATAACACAATAATAGATAGAGAAATATTGTTCGTTGTTGACCATCAATCAGTTCAATCTTTGTAGTAGTTTCTGATACGGTTATACCTTGCAGAAAAAGATCAAGGCTATTTGAATAACCGTTTTTTATTGTTTCAAGGATAAATTCCACTGAATTTTTATCAGATTTATTGTTTTTTCCCCATACATAACTCCTTTGATAATTGGGTATAATAAATGTTTTTCCTTTGTCTAGGTATTCCTTTAAAGAAATCAAATTATTCATATTCTATCAATATTTTAGATTTATACTGTTTATAATTTCACTTATTTCTTCTCTAAACCATTCGGGTTCCAAAATCTCAATTTCTGTACCCATGGAGAGAAGTTCTTTTTTTAAATCGAAAGTGGGCTTTATGTAGTATTCAAAAATAACATCCTCACCTTTTGTTTCAATTTCTTTTTGAGAATGATGTAAAGGAAGTCCTCTGAGATATTTTGCTTGATAAGAATCGGCTTTTATCTTAATTATGCAAGGAGGTATGTTTTCATCGTTAATGATTCCATAGCAATTGTAGAAATAGTCTTCGGCGTTAAATTCTTTAGGAAACTTAAATTTATTTTTTGTTATAGAGAGGTTCTGAATGCGATCCAAAGCATATATCATTATTTTTTCCATACCCTCACTGTAAGCAATAATATACCATCGCTGTTTGAATATTTTCACAAAATAAGGTTCTATTTCAAATGTATTTGAATGTTCTTTCCAATAGCTTTGGTAGGTGATTTTGACTTTATAACTATCGCGCATAGCCTCTATTATGGGAGTTAAGTATTGTTGTCCGGATGGGGTTTCCTCAAGTTGTATTCTATTTTTTAGTTTATAACTTTCACTTATTAAATTGTTTACTGTGAATGTATTCAATAACCAATTCCGCAAAGTGTTATCATTAATATCTTCTGAATTTTCGATATAATACTTATACCCATCTTTAGTGTCACATTCAATAATAATATCGAATATTTCTTGAATAGCATCCTTATGGTTATGGAAAGTCTTTTTAGGCAGACTATTTCCATCAGACAAAGAGCTTCTTTCCCATTTATCGTTGATGTCGTTAAATGTTATTTTTCCGGCTTGATAAATCGCATCAACCAACCAGATATATCGTTTAAATAAGTTTTTTGCCATATTTTATAATCAATGAGTTACTTGCTAATTCTTTATTCATTCTCCTGATCTTCTATAAGTATTTGGTAGTTTTGTTTTAAACTATTCAATAGTTTTTTTTGGATTCTTTTTCAATTTAGTTGAATTCTCTTGATGTTTTAC
>CAZFXK010000077.1:0-12075 GCA_964522975.1 uncultured Bacteroides sp.
ACAATATTACTACTATTAATACTACTTTGCTTTCTTTATTCACGTTATCACCTAAATAATACTATACCATAAAAAAAAAGTTTATTTAAACTCTATTTTTTGTTTCATTTATAATTTTACCAACACCTTATCATATGGGTTAGAGGTTTAATTAGTTTGGATAGTTAATTATTTTTAGATTGAATTTTTGGGTTTGTAAAATGTCATCATTTTTAAAGACGACATAAGCATGTAACATAATTGGCGATGTAGCACTATTTTTAAAAATACAGTAGCTTTTATAATAATTGTTGTTTTCTTGCTGGTTCAATTTGTTTTTGCATAAAACTTCTAATTTGTGTCGAAGAAGTTCCCTTAGTATATGGAAAAAACACTATTTGCACATTTTTAGTTTTAAAATAATCGTTATATCTTTTAAACGCATCAGTGTTTTTCCAATCACTTCCCTTAAATAATTTATCATATTTTAATTCTTTCCAAGCTAGTATTTTGTCATTATTATGTTCAACATAAACTTCGTCAACATATTTTATTTGTTTAATTATCTCTATACGTTCTTCAAAAGGAATAAAAGGTTTAATTCCTTTTATTCTCATAACTTCCTCATCGGTCGTTACACCAACAATCAAATAATCGCACTTGTTCTTGGCTTCTCTTAAAATATTCAAATGACCTATATGAAATAAATCAAACACTCCAGTGGTATATCCAATACACTTTTTTTGATTAGCATTATTATTCATTTTTCCTCCTCTTTTTATATTATACTTAAATGTTCATCCATATATTCAATTATTCTTTGAGTAGACTTATCATCTCTATATGTGTGAAACAAATTAATCATATTTTTTCTCTCTAAGGCATATTTTTTATTATCGGGATTTTCTAAAAAATCTAATATATCATCCAAAATCTCGCATTTTGCTCCAGGCATGTAGTCTAACGGGTTATTCACAGAAAAACCCTTATGATAATCGTATTTATCCAAATCATCTATTGTAAAAGCTATAGGTTTATCTCTTAGTAAATAATCAATAAATACAGAAGAATAATCAGTAATTAAAGAATCTGCTATTGACAACAATTCATATAAGTGAATGTTTTTTTGTAACAAATGTTCATTATTAATTACTTTGATATTAGTAAAATCGTCAAAACAAAAGTACTTTAAATCCTGAGCTGGATGGGGTTTTATTAACAATGTCTTGTTGTTTTTAACTAATACATCATTGATTATCTGGAGATCTTTTTCAGATTCAATTAATGGCAAATCGAATTTATTTGTTGTTTTGGTATCATTTCTTCCTGTACCTTGTTGCCTTCTAAATGTTGGTAACCACATAACTATATTATGGTTATTATCAATGTTAAATTTAGATTTCAAATTTAAAAATTTTCTAAATAACAAATCGTTTCTAGGAAAACCAGTAATTTTTATCTTATCTTCGCCTCCCGGAAAAGAATATAATCTTAATTGTTTTGTAAATGGAGAAGTAACAGCTATAACACTCATTAAATTAGATTTAGGATAAAATCCCCTGGTGTTTTTCAAGGAAATGCCATGAGTAAGATTAATAAATAGTTGAGTGGCTTTTGGTTTTAAACCAGAATAATTGTTATGCGAAAACACATAAATAGAACATCGAGAAATATAATAAGACATTTTTAAAAAGTTAATCGTTTTTCTTAATTTGTTTGCATTATTAAAGTTAATTAACTTTAAATTTTTAAATTGTTGTTCATTCTGTAAAGACAAATTATTTATCCAATACAATTTGTAGTTTTTATATCGTTCTTGATTTACAACATAATCATAAACTATTTTAGTATTATCACTGTATGTTGGGTGACTTTCAAACACAATAATTTTAGTAACAGGAAACAATCGCATAATTAATCTATAACATCTAACAAATATTTTTTTCATTTTTTCAATATCTTTCTATTAATAAAATACAATACCTTTAACAATTTATAATGCTGGTGATAAATCATGTGAGCTATTATTTTAGTTTTTAGATCGTATAATTTATAATATTTATTTTCCTTCCAATTTGGATATTTTTCTTTTATGACTTGAACAATTGCAACTATTTGGTTTTCAGGATCATTAAATTTTAAGAAGCGCAAGCTTGCACTCAAGAGAACTTGTTTAATAAATACATATTCGACTTCTTCTCTATACATTTGCGAAACATTTTGAAGTGAAAATTGGTTTTCTAAAATCTCAAATGCTTGGAAAATATCCTTTAAATTCTCATTATATAATGGTTGTTTCATAACTGATATGTTGATATTATTATAAAAATACAAGGGTTTTTCTATCAATTTGATGTTTGACGTTCTTAATGCTAATGCCGGAATAACAGCTAAATCTTCATATATTATTCCTTCGGGATAAGAAAAATCTTCCAACACTTTTTTTCTAATTAACATATTACAAGATCCCATGTTCATAATTATAAAGTTTTTTACTTCATTGTCCACAAACCTATAATGCGATTGATAACATTTGTTTTTTTTAATAATTTGTATATCACATGTTACAATATCCAAATTGTAAGATTGCATTTCAACAAATAAAATTTCATACATATTATTATCTATCCAATCATCACTATCAACAAAAGATATGACGTTTGCAAGGGCTTTCTTTATGCCATAATTTCTAGCAGACCCAGCGCCACCATTTTTTTTGTAATAATATTCTATATTGTTATGTTTTTTTATGTGAGGTTTTAATACGTCCTTTATATTGTCCGTTGAACCGTCGTCAATTAAAATCAATTGTATTTTATCAAAACCAAAAGTTTGATTAATAATGCTCTCTATGCATGTGATTATTGTTTCAGATGAATTAAAAATGGGCACTATCACGCTAATTTTATATTGAGAATTACGTTCCTTCATATTAAAAATCCTTTATATATTCATTCAATTTTCGATTAAAGTCTTTAGTGTTGCTAACAAATTTTTTTGTTTTTATTGATTTTGTATTCAAGATTAATTCTTTTATATCCTTTATATCCTTTAAATACAATAAATATCCCATTTCTTCAAATTTTTCCAGTATTTCTATCTGATGATTATTGATTGCTTCTTTGTGTTCAGCTAAACGAGCCACACCGATTATTTTTTTATTTAATTTAATAGCCGACAGTAATGAACCGACTCCACCATGAGAAATAACCAGATTGCTTTTTTTCATGATTTTTTCATACTCTTCTTGGGGCAATAGGCCAACGACATTCATATATTCGCTTTTAAACTTTTTATAACCAGTTATAACCACTACTTCTTCTAAAATAATTTTACCTTTAATTAAACTTTCCAAAACATATAATAGTCTATCAAAATTTAAATTATGGGTTCCCAAATTTACCAATATCATTTAATATACACCACCAATATAAACTGCTTTGGGATAAAACCTTTTTAATTCTTGCCACTGTATAATAAACAAATCAGATATGGGATATACAATTCTTCCAGTTAAAGTTGGATTATTTATATTTGCATATGATTCTATAAAAATTATTTTTTTTCTAAATAGTTTTGCCCAATAACAAAATGGAACTGCAATGCTAGCACCTGTGGTTATAATTATATCGGGTTTTTCTTTTATAACCAATATTAAACTTTTTATAATGTTAAGCATAAAAACAGGAATAAATTTTAGTAAACTTTTTCTTGAAACTGATTTCACGAAATAAACTCGACCATCAACTTCTTTATTTATATTTACAGTACTCGGGTTTTTTTCAGTAATCAAACAATGAGTGTACATTGAAAAAGTATCTCGCAGCTGCATTAACTCACTTAAATGTCCGCCAGAATTGGCTATAAGCATAATGTGTCTCATTTTCCATTCTCCAATAACTCAAAAAATTCTTTTTTTATTACATCTATATGATAATTAGCTGCGGTTTTTCTCGCCGCATGAAAATATTCTTCTTTGTTTTTCATTAAAATATATTCATTAATTTTTTCCGCCATATCTTTAATATTTCGATTCTTTATTAAAAAACCATTACTTTTATTTATTATTTCAGTAGCGCCGACAGCACTATCAAAAGCAATACACGGAACACCAAAACTCATGGCTTCTAATAAAACAATACCAAAAGATTCTTCTAATGAAGTCATAACATACATGCTCGATTTTTTTAAATAATTACTTATTGTTTTTCTATCTTGAAAACCATGAAGCGTTATATACTTCGACAAATTATATTCACTAATTTTTTCTTCGATTTGAGGTCTTTCTGAACCGTCTCCAAATAAATCCAAGTGATAATTTTTGTTTTTAAGTTTTAAAATCTTAAATAGTTCTATTAAATCCATAAATGACTTCTCAGGTTCAAGTCGTCCTATCGCTATTAAATTATACTTATTTAATTTCGAGGTTTCTTGTTCTTTCGGCATAACATCTAAGCTATTTGGTATATATTTAATGTTAATATTCGTTATTTTATCAGAATATATTTTTTTCATATGTTTTGACACAGTAATCAAATGATTTATTTGATTCATCTTGTTGTATTTTGCCATGTATTTGTCTGAAACATTATACGTATGTTCTTCCGCTATTTTTACGGCATTTTGGGGTCCATGCTTATTTAATTTATCAGTAATGAACATCCTCGACGAAATAATAAAACCCGCTTCTGTATTTAACAAATATTTATTGAATGCTGTATGTTTTTTATATAAGACTTTCAAAGACTTGAAAACTTCTTGTAATATTTTATATGAATTTTTAGATTGAATTGATAATAATAATTCTTTCTTATTAGGGTAAACATTTGTTAAATAAATAACATTTACATCTCCTTTCAAAGAATGTTTATGTTCATCTTTTTTATATAGAGCCACCAAATTAACTTCGTATTTTTCAGACAAAATGTTTGCTTGTGAAACAATTGAAGTTTCAATTCCGCCATAGTTCAAATGCAATGCCAGAATATCTACTTTTTTAAAATTTAATTTTGAAGATTCATTATCATCCATTATTAAGAATAGTAACAATGAATAATATATTCCAATTGTTGGAGTGGTGAAGATGTGTCCGGCAAACAAAGATATTCCAATCATTAAAAAGGCAACATATAAATACCTTGTTTTGATTTCACTTAATTTGAGCTTCTTCTTATAAAGAAAGGCAACACTTATAATTAAAGGTAATATGATTAATACCAAACTAACAATTCCTAAATGAAAATAAAAATCAAAAAAATCAATTTCTATCAATTTTTCAATGCGTTTGTCTTGTATTTTTTTCGTATTTGAAAAGCCCAATCCAAACATCTTAGTCGACAGAGAGTCATTATTGCGCGCAATGGATAATGTGTTCATAAATAATACATCACGATCACTTAGCATTCTTAAAAAATAGTTTATATATTTATTCTGGTTTGTAAAACTTACATCTGTTTCATATACTTCGTCTTTTTCCATTGTTCTTTCTATGTGCAATCTTTCCTTGAAATTCAAAGCAGATGGACCGTAATATAAAATAAGTATAGACACTAAAATATAAAAAAGTTTTTTAAATTCTAGTTTCTCGGTCCTTTTATAAAATATTAAAATAATTTCCAACAAGAGAACCAATGTAATTCCAATTAACACAACCTTGGTCGAAATCATAGAAGCGAATAATGTGCCCATCAATAAAAGCAGATATTTAAGTGTTCCGTCTCTTTTTTTATCATTAATAAAAATAAATGTAAACAACAAAACAAAAATCGCTCCCACTTCATTTGCCGCATAAAACCAACCATTAAATCCAGAATTAGATAACTTATAAGCAGAAAAACCGGTGTTAGTTAAAAAGGCAATACAAAAAATCATAACGTAAAAAATTAAGGTTGTACGAAAGATTTTAACAACTTCTTTCGAATTAAAACCATTATCATCAAAGACGCATAAAAGAACAAAATATATTAACGGAAAATAAAAAAACTTTAACAAATATTTCACTTCAAGGAACACATAATTTAATGACAATAATTCAGGTTTAAACAAAAAATATAGACTTAAATAGAAAGTAAATGCAAAAAAGAATAGTTTAGATACCTTTTTGTATTTACTTTTAGAGATTGTGAAAATGTATAAATATCCTATTACAATTAATAATGTTTTTAAAAACATACCAATAGTAACAATATTAGTTGAATAAAAGGCCATCAAAGACGTTATGACGTCAATAAAGGGCAACAACAACAAAAAAGAATACAACAACGGTGTTAATCTTTTTTTAGAATCTATTATCTTCAATTGTTCTTTCATTTTTCCTCGCTAACATTAACTTTATTCTGTCTTTTATATATACAGTATCTTTTACAAATATTGTATTAAATATTAAAGTGATTATCAAGTTCCCTAAGAAAACCACCCCATATATCACTGTCCACATTAATAAATTTTTCACCACTATATATTTTTGAAAAGTTATAACAATCATTATAATTGACAAAATATAAGATAAATTCACAAAATTTTTTTGCAAAAAAGTTTTATTGGAATCATTAAACACTTTTTTATAAAACACAATTGAATATATGATAATCATTAATCCGCCACTTATGAATGTAGCTATTAAAGCACCTAAAATTCCAAGTTTATAGAACAAGCATATTGATAGTATTACATTAGCCAACGACGAAATAATTGCCGTCTTTTTCGTGTCCTTGAATAATCCCGCAATTTCGATTAAAAGAAACATTGCATAATTAATAGTATGAACCCATAAAACTAATCCAAACATAATTATGGTTAAATTAGATAATATATAATCTCTGTTGATCCAAAGTTTTATAAAATTACCGGCACTTACAGCAAAAATAGGTACGATAATTGCCGTCATAAAAAATACTATTGTCCAATACTCAGAAATTAAATTGATTTTTTCTTTTTTGTTTAATTTGCTATTCAAAAAATTAGCAATGGACGATTGGGGGGACTTTAAAATGTGCATCATCAATGTAATTAAATGTTGAATAATATAATTGTATGCCCCGTAAATAGAAACTGACGTTAACCCGCTAACTACAGATATCACAAAAACGTCGGTATTATGGAATACAAAATTAGAGATTTTATGAAACATTACATCCTTAGTCATTTTTAATGGCCTATTATCAGGTTTAACCTTCATATTAATCCAAGAATATTTTTGTTTTGCTTTCCAAACAATAAGCAAAGTTGCAATAATATTTCCAACTACACTCACTAACAAAATAATTAAATAATTTATTTTCAACAAAATAAGTACCAATTCTAAAAGCCTAAATAAAATATGCTTCGTATTTAAAATTGTGTTTACAATGTAAGTTTTTTGATCAGCATCAAAAATTACTTTATACGGCAACAATAAAATGTATTGAGTTAGATAATCCAAAGAATATAATGCAAACAAAGCAAACACAAACATCTTTGGAAAGTTTAATTCATGCACAATATAAGGGATTAAAAAAGAAAAAAGAATACCGCCTATAAATATAATTGAACCAATTTTATCAAAAGTTTTTTTAGCTCCTGATAATATTTCATTTATTTTTTTTGTATCTTGTTTTAACAACGGTTTATATAAAAAAAACTTTACAGCGGCTGGGAAACCCAGTGTTACTATGGATAAGAAAGTAAAAATTTGAAAAGCTAGTTGAATCAACCCATTTAATTCTGATCCAAATACATTTATGAAAATTTTTATTTTTACAAAACCCAATATGCCCAATATAAGCCACGGTATGAAAGAAGTCCAAAAATTTAATAAAGTGTTTTTAGTCCTCATTTCTTCTTCCTATCATATAATATATCTGTTTTTATAATAATGAATATCAACAAAGCCGATAATATTAAGTACAATATTTTTGTTTTGCTATAATCTCCTAATGCATAAAATATTGATAATATTGAAAATAACATATTAATAACATAAATAACCAAGATGCTTACCTTATTTGAAAACTTCAATTTTAATAATTGGTGGTGTAAATGTTCTTTATCCGCTTTTCCTATGCCATTTTTATTAATCAATCTTCTTAAAATAGCTAATATTGTATCTGAAATTGGAATTCCTAATATAAAAATAGGTATAACCAGTGATGTTAAAGTAGCGACTTTATAACCTAACAATGCTATGACTGATATCATAAAACCTAAAAACATGCTTCCTGTATCACCCAAGAATATAGACGCCGGCGGAAAGTTATGAAACAAAAAGCCAAGAGTAGAACCTATCATTATCATAGTAAGAATTATGTCTAATTCTAACACTTTGTTAAGTATAAAAGCTATAATCCCGATTGTAACAAAATAAATGAAACTAATGCCCGAGGCCAAACCATCTAACCCATCTATCAAATTAATCGCGTTAGTAATAGATACGATAAAAAAAACTGATAAAATTTGACCGAATATTTTTCCGAAAAACAAATAAACACCCGCAAATTGTATTTCTGTAAAATATATTCCACCGTATAATACTACAACCAATGATGCAATGATTTGCATTATGAATTTATACCGTGCTTTTATAGATTTAATATCATCTACAATTCCAGTTAAAATAATTATAAAAGAACCAATCAAAATAGAAATAATTTGCAATGATAGTTTTCCAAAGAAAATATATCCAAACAAAAAAGATGTAAATATAGCTAACCCACCCAATCTCGGAATAGGTTTAATATGCACACTTCTTTTGTTGGGTATGTCAATTGCGTTAATATGATGAGATAATTTTTTAGTTATAAATGTTGTTATAAAACTAATTACAAATGTGACAGCTATAATAAAAAATATGTTGTGATTATTTACAATCAAATTCATTTCAAAGCTCCTATCAATTATTATACACTAAAATTTATAATTTTAAAATTTGAAATATATAAACGGATTATATTTTACACTTATTAAACTAGCAACTGAAAATCCAAAGATAAAAATCAAATAAATCATTTCCAATATTTTCAAATATATGTTTTTAGTTTGTTTTGTTTTCACATAATTAAAAAGAGGCAAACTCCCCACTATTCCTAAAAACATAAACGGAATTCCAAAAATCAAGTTTTTATTATTTACAATTAAAACTACGATGTTATCTGGTTTATAAGAAAACATAAATTGTAAAGCATAAAACATATCGTGAAAATTTTCTAGTCTAAATATAACCCACCCAATAATAAACAACAAAATTGTATAAAGTCTGGCAATAATTCTATGTTTTTTTAAAAAAGAAGATAATATTTCTTTTTCCAGAAGCAAAATCACACCATAATATAAACCCCACAAAACATAATTCCAAGATGCTCCATGCCATAGGCCTGTTAACAGCCATACCAACATAATGTTTCGAATCCATTTAACTTTTGAAACTCTATTACCACCCAAAGGAATGTAAACATAATCTCTAAACCAACTAGATAACGAAATATGCCATCTTCTCCAAAATTCAGTAATATTTGTCGCAATATATGGGTAATTAAAGTTTTCTAAAAAAGTAAATCCAAACATTTTCCCCATACCTATTGCCATATCACTATATCCGCTGAAATCAAAATAAATTTGAATGGTATAAGCTATAGCAGCCAACCAAAGCACAGATGTACCATAATCATAAATGTTTCCATTATATATTGCGTCAGCAATCAGGGCTACATTATTAGCAATGATCACTTTTTTGCCCAAACCATATATAAAGCGTTTCATCCCCGAAACAAATTTTTCTAAAGTCTCTTTTCTTTCTTTTAATTCTTTTTCTATCGTTTCATACCTAACAATTGGGCCTGCAACTAACTGTGGAAACAACGAAATATATAACCCTAAATTTAATATACTTTTTTGCACTCGTACTTTTCTTCTATAAACATCTATTACATAAGATAAGATTTGGAATGTGTAAAAACTAATTCCTATAGGCAAAATAACTTTTATATTACTAAATTTATTTAAGTTAAAAACAACATTTATATTATCCAAAATAAATACAATATACTTAAAATATCCTAACATTAACAAATTTATAACAACCAACGTTATAAAATAAACTTTTCTCTTTATATCTTTCGACTTATCAATTAAAATCGCTCCTATGTAATTCACGAATATAGAAAATAACATTAAAAGAATATATATTGGCTCTCCCCATGCATAAAATAATAAAGAAAATATGAATAACACTAAATTTTTAACTTTTATATTTTTTGAATAAAAATATAAAAATAACACTAACGGAAAAAATAAGAATAAAAACACCAAACTACTAAAAACCATTACACATCCTCCTTTATCCAAAATTCTTCAGAAGTATAAGCACCAAAATTCGCCAAAAACAATACAGTTGATATTTTATGTTTTTTTATGTAGTCATCTGGCGAAAAATACTCATTGTTCACATTAAAATAATAGCGTAAATCGATAATATATGTTTTGTTAAAGTGACTTGCTAAAAGTTGGTTTATAGAATTTGAAAAAGATGAGGAAATAATAAGTAAGTTTTCTTTTTTATCGTTGTTGTAATCATATATTACCTCCCCATAATCCCAACCATAAAATGCACCATAATGTCCTACATACTTTTCCCTTGAATAATTACCCTTAAAATAATTTTCTTGATTTCCGTAAGTTGTCTCTTTTCCATTGACAAAAGTCTTGTGCATAGGCAAATCAAATTTATAAACTTTAAAAGGTTCTTTTGAACTAAAACCCAAATTAGCCCGACCAGCAGAACCTATAAAATTCACATCAAACGTCTCTTCCGATACAGGTTTATGAAATGGTTCATTTATTTTTAGCAACTTTAATAAGTCTAAATATGCTTGATATGAACCCCTATGATTCCAATGGTGGTCCGTTTTATAAAAATAGTTAGTAAAAGTATCATATGAATCAATTTTCAGACGGTCAATGTTTTTAAATTTATCTAAAAATAACTGGTAATATTCATCGTTTTTTGAAGGATTATCAAAATCCATAGTGTCAGATGAAGTAACAAAATAAAAATACATTTCATCTAAATCGAAAAACGAATTATAATTATCATAAAATAAATTCAAACCCGAATTTAAATCTTGCAAGTCCATTGGTTTATTAACTAGATAATCACCACAATTATACGTGAAAAAACCAGAACCAGCCGCCAAATAATTATAGCAAATATTTGGATGAAGGCGTTTAATTATTTTTAATTGAGTATTGTTCACTAAAGCATGATATGTTTTATATTTTAATTTTATTGTACCACTTGCTAAAACTTGATCACCCATTGCGTTTTCTAATGTTTGTTGAAAGTTTCCCTGTAAAAACGATTGTAAATCAAAATATGGATATTGTATTAAATTACGATTTTCTACAATCGAACTTTTTTTGGGTTCTTTAAATAACGAAACCCAAAAAATCGAAATTATCAACAAAATCATTGCTAAAAATATATAAGAAACAATCTTATCTGCTTTGGTCATAAAAATTATCCGCTCCCACAAAATATAGTATATCATTATTTTCTGTCTAATAAAAGTAATAAAAAAGGCAATTAATTTATTGCCTTTTTGTTTAATTCTTTTATTTCTTTATTAATAGCGAGTCTATTGAGTGTTTTAAATTTAATATCGTCATTTATTTTATATTGTTCTTTAATTCTTAGGACGTTTTCTACTTGATTATCAATCTTAATTTTATTATTTAGTATTTGTTTTTTTACTATAGGAAATATTTTTTCTATACCTGGATAATATTTAATTGGTATTAAATCTAATCCGGCTTTTAGACCAATTAGTATTGTTCTTTTTCTTCCATATCTATATCTAACACTTCTCATAGATAACTCATCTGGTATTATTAAATTATTATATTTTAATCTACCTCTTATTTCTTTATTAATAAAGTTTTTAGATATAGATGCTGGTTTATTATTAGTTTTATTAAGTATTTTAATATGCCCTATCATTATACCCGGTATATCATTATTTATAGCGTTTACGAACGGTTTAAGCTCTTTTTTTACATGTTTAGTGTAATCTCTTATTACAGGCAAAGTTCTGTGTGAATCAGCCTTTAAACCACCTTGCCCTGGAA
>CAZFXK010000078.1:0-3631 GCA_964522975.1 uncultured Bacteroides sp.
CATTTCCACCACCAATATATGCATTGTCTGAATGCCTTTGTCGCCCTAAAGGGACGACCTACTTTTGGGGCGTTGTTCGAACCATTTTACCGTATCTGTAGGTCGCGCCTTTAGGCCGACAAGGACGTTGCAAACGTCCCAAATCAACCCCACACACCGCACCAACATGCTGCTCCCGTAGGTCGCGTCTTCAGGCAGACATGGGCATTGAAAATGCCCTAAAAACCCACCCCAACATTACATTTCCACCACCAATATATGCATTGTCTGAATGCCTTTGTCGCCCTAAAGGGACGACCTACTTTTGGGGCGTTGTCTGAATTATTTCAGCGGGCTTATAAATATACTGAATCCCAAAAAGGATAATTTTTCAGATCAGTCACCAGCTCTTTTCGCAGTGGATTGCCAACAATATAACGAGCAATATTTACTCGATCTTCTTCGGCGCGCAAGCCACGATCATGAAAAGCCGGCTGCCACAGTTTGCCTTTACGCTTAAGGTGCTTATTTACCGCATAGGCGCTGGCTCCTTTCAATGCACCTACCATCTGCGACAACTCAACACCTGCACGATCTAAACGCAACAAACCATGAAAATGATCAGGCATCAGCACCCAGGTTAGCCACGTGCATTGATACAAACGTTCATTAATTGCAATTTGCTGGCAAAACAAACAAGCCGATGCAAAGTCATCAAACAAAACCATCCTGTCGTAGGTGTTAAACGTAATAAGATACTCACCCTGCATCTGCGAAAACCGCCCCACCCTCAAGTCACTCCATGACATACAACTCTCCTTTTTACTGGTCTAAAAACCAACCTACAAATCATAGTAGCCTACACAACCTGTAGGTCGCGGCTTCAGCCCGACATGGGCATTAAAAATGCCCTAAAACCCACCCCAACATTGCATTGCCACCAACAACATATGCATTGTCTAAATCGCCGCTGTCGCCCTAAAGGGACGACCTAACAGGCTTTCTGAGGCAAAGGCGTTGCCTGGAAGATTTGTCGGCCTAAAGGCGCGACCTACATTAAAAACATACTGCACACCCCTGTAGGTCGCGGCTTCAGCCCGACATGGGCATTGAAAATGCCCTAAAACCCACCCCAACATTGCATTGCCATCACCAACATATGCATTGTCTGAATCGCCGCTGTCGCCCTAAAGGGACGACCTACTTTTGGGGCGTTGTCCGAACCGTTTTACCGTACCTGTAGGTCGCGCCTTTAGGCCGACATGGACGTTGCAAACGTCCCAATCAATCCCACACCGCATCAACATGCCGCTCCCGTAGGTCACGGCTTCAGCCCGACATGGACGTTGTAAACGTCCTAACACCATACAATGTGTCGCATTAAAAATTTAAATACTCTACAAAACACAAATATATCGATTTATCGGCCCAAAAAAATACTCTACAATCCGCCACGGGTGTTGCAAACGCCCAGATAAAACAGCTGCGCGTCAGCTCTACCTTGCTGATGTGCTTTTAGCTCATTTACAGGAGGTTTGCTATGTGCGGAATTGTTGGTGCCATCGCTGAGCGCAACGTTAGTGCAATTTTACTCGAAGGCCTTAAACGCCTTGAATATCGCGGCTATGACAGCGCCGGGATCGCCATCTATTCAGCCCAGCAGCAATTGCAACGTCTGCGCCGCATCGGTAAAGTCGCCGAGCTGGAGCAGGCGTTAACTGAGCACCCTCTCACTGGCCAACTGGGCATCGCTCACACCCGTTGGGCCACCCATGGTGTCCCCAGCGAAGCCAATGCACACCCGCATTTTTCCAATGAAGAACTGGCCGTGGTGCATAACGGCATCATTGAAAATCACCAAGAATTACGCGCTGAGTTGCAAGGCTACGGTTATACCTTCACCTCACAAACCGACACCGAAACCATTGTCCATCTGCTGCATCACCTGCAAAAAACCCATCCCGATTTGCTCGAGGCCCTGCGTGTGGCCGTAACCCAGTTGAAAGGCGCCTATGGCCTGGCGTTAATCAGCGCCAAACAACCCGAACGGATTTTTGCCGCACGCAGCGGCAGCCCACTGGTGATTGGTTTAGGCATTGGCGAGAACTTTTTAGCGTCTGATCCGCTGGCATTACGCCAAGTCACTGACCGTTTTATCTACCTAGAAGAAGGCGATATTGCGGTAATCGAGCGAGAAAAAATACAAATTTGGGATGCACAGAGCACAGCCATCGAGCGCCCCATTGTGCTGTATAACGAGCCGGCGGAAAGCGCCGAGAAAGGCAGTTACCGCCACTTTATGCTGAAAGAAATCCACGAGCAGCCGCAAGCCGTGCAACGTACCTTGGCCGACCGTTTAGCCACGGATCATGTGTTGCCTGAAGCCTTTGGTGCGGAGGCAACGCAGCTATTTGCGCAAGTTGAAAACATTCAAATTGTCGCCTGTGGCACCAGTTATCACGCCGGTATGGTGGCTCGCTACTGGCTAGAAGGTTTGACCAACACGCCCTGCCAAGTGGAAGTGGCCAGTGAGTTCCTCTACCGCCAAGTGGCAGTCCAGCCCAACACTTTGTTTGTCACCATCTCACAATCCGGTGAAACCGCCGACACCTTAGCCGCTCTCCGCCACAGCAAAAACAATAATTATTTAGCCAGCTTGGCCATTTGTAATGTGGGCGTCAGCTCCTTGGTTCGTGAGTCGGATTTAACCTTGCTCACCCGCGCTGGCCCAGAAATTAGTGTGGCCTCCACCAAAGCCTTTACTACGCAATTGGTGGGTTTATTATTGCTGACCTTAGCCATTGGACGGGCGCGACAAACCCTCGATCCTGAGCAAGAACACAGTATTATCGACGCGCTGCGTAATCTATCGAAAAACCTCAATGATGCACTGGCCTTAAGCGGCAGCATCGAAAATATTGCCCAGTTATTTGCCGAAAAAAATCACGCACTGTTTTTAGGCCGCGGCGAGCAGTTTCCAGTGGCACTCGAAGGCGCGCTGAAGCTGAAAGAAATTTCCTACATTCACGCTGAGGCTTACCCAGCCGGTGAGCTCAAACACGGCCCCTTAGCCTTAGTCGACAGTGAAATGCCAGTGGTGGCCGTTGCACCCAATAATGACTTACTGGAAAAGCTTAAATCCAATCTGCAAGAAGTCAGCGCCCGCGGCGGTCAGCTCTTGGTCTTTGCCGACAGCGCAGCACAGCTCGGTGAGAACGAACAGACCCAAGTGATTAACATGCCCAGCATCCACCCAACCCTGGCCCCCATTCTCTACACCGTTGCCCTGCAGTTGCTGGCCTACTATGTTGCCGTGCTCAAAGGTACCGATGTCGACCAACCACGCAACCTTGCCAAGTCAGTGACCGTCGAATAACATTGATCGCCCCTGTAGGTCGCGCCTTCAGGCCGACAAGGGCGTTGCAAACGCCCCAATAATGACCCATACAAAGGCGTCGCCTGAACCATGTGTCGGCCTAAAGACCGACCTACTTTTAGAGCACCGCCCGAACCCTTTCACCGCACCTGCATACCGCCCCTGTAGGTCGCGGCTTCAGCCCGACAAGGACGTTACAAACGTCCCAACAAAAACACCAACACCTGCATGCCGCCCCTGTAGGTCGCGGCTTTCAGCCCGACAAAGGGCGTTGCA
>CAZFXK010000078.1:3731-12049 GCA_964522975.1 uncultured Bacteroides sp.
CTAAAGACCGACCTACTTTTAGAGCACCGCCCGAACCCTTTCACCGCACCTGCATGCCGCCCCTGTAGGTCGCGGCTTTCAGCCCGACAAAGGGCGTTGCAAACGCCCCAATAATGACCCATACAAAGGCGTCGCCTGAACCATGTGTCGGCCTAAAGACCGACCTACTTTTAGAGCACCGCCCGAACCCTTTCACCGCACCTGCATACCGCCCCTGTAGGTCGCGCCTTCAGGCCGACAAGGACGTTGCAAACGTCCCAACAAAAACACCAACACATCGCTTTATTGCCCTAAATGGACAAGGCACATACAAAAAACCCCAGCACATGTAATGAACTGGGGTTCTTGATGGATCTATACAGCTCGACTTAACGTAACAGCTCTAAAACCTTCTTCGTGTGCTCTTCGTTTTCCGTCGCCATCACCAACTTACCGTCAATCACTGGCTCAGCAATTTGCGAGACACCCACCAACTGCCCTCTGACACTGAACAAAAAGAAATGACCCGTCGCTTGGGTACTGATATTAGCCAGTTTCGCGCTGCCTTCTTCGGTCATATCAAACAATAAAAAAGTTTGACCGTCTTCATTGGCAACTGAGGCAACACCGAGCATATCGCTTTGATTCAGTACTGGCTCCGGTAATGCATACAGCCTTTTACCTTCACCCAACTCCAAAACCAACAGTTCCGGCTCTGCTTCTAATTGAGCCAAGTGCACAGACAGCATATTCTGCTCAGCTTGCTGACCTGCTTGCTGGCCACTTTCTGCTCCGCGTTGAGCAGCCGATGCCGCTGGCTTTTCAGCAGTGTCAGCGGCTGAGCTCTTGCCCGCACTAGGGCTCTGACAACCCGCTACAAGCATTAAGCCGAGCACTAGGCTGGCAAGTTTTAATGGCATCTTATTTAACATAATTTCTCCTAGAGGAATAGAACCTAAACAGCACTATTGTTTATTATAGTTGGGCTAACAGTAGCGCCTTGCGTGATGATTCACTACTTTATTTAGGTACTAAACAGCCCATTAGTTCAGCTTAGTTAGATTTTTAGGTCAAACTAGGGATTTGTCGGCCTAAAGGCGCGACCTACTTCTAGGGCGTCGCCCGAACCCTTTCACCGCACCTGCATACCGCCCCTGCCTGCCCCTGCCTATCCCTGTAGGTCGCACCTTTCAAGGTCGACAAAGGCATTGAAAATGCCTCAATTCAAAGACATCACCTACTGCATGTGTCGCCCATAAATGGACGACCTACCTTTAATCGACATGGCCATCACAAACGTCCCAACAAAAACACCAACACCTGCATGTCTCCTGTAGGTCGCGGCTTCAGCCCGACATGGACGTTGCAAACGTCCCAATATAATATTACCCAAGTGCATCTGTTTAAAGCCCACAACCGCGTTAAAACCGCTAAACTTCAGCCAAACCCCTTATCTATGGACCTGCTGTGCCCGATACTTTAGTCACCCAACTCAATACTCTGCTGAAAACCATGACCAATGATGCGCAATTAATCGCCAGCGCCTTACCTGGGCTACCCCTGCAATTGTGGTTAATGAATCCAGAGCATATGCAACGGCGCATGAGCGATGAAGAAACCCAGCGCTTAATCAATGATCCACCCTATTGGAGTTTTTGCTGGGCCAGCGGTTTAGCCTTAGCCAAATGGATTCTCAACCATCCAGAGCAAGTGCAAGGCAAACGCATTATTGATGTGGGCGCGGGCAGTGGCATTGTCGCCTTAGCCGCCAAGCTGGCCGGCGCAGACAGCGTTGTGGCCTGTGATCTCGACCCCAATGCCTTAACCGCCTGTAAAGCCAATGCGCAACTCAATCAGTTGAAGCTCAGCTACAGCAACGACTTATTCAGCGAAACCCAACAGTACGACCTGCTGTTTGCGGCCGATGTGCTGTATGACGCAGACAATATTCCGCTACTAAATCGTTTTCCAGAATTTGCCCAGCAGATTATTATTACCGACTCACGGCAGCGGGACTTTCAACATCCGTTGCTGAAAAAAAGCGCAACACTGTATGGCGAAACCCTGCCCGACTTGGGTGAGCCGATAGAGTTTAGGCAGGTGAGTTTATATCGGTCGGTTTAAAGACTATTGCCATACCAATTCCGTATTGCTTTTTTGCATTGTAAGCGTAACAGCAACTACACCTTACAAGCAGCACGAGCCTATGGTGGCGATTTAATTAGGTACGGTTTATAAGCGGATAAGCCAAGGCAGTAAGTGGTCGATGTTATCGCCATCTTTGATGTGCGGTATTTGTTCAAACAGCACGGTGATATAAGGCTCAGACTACAGGCCATTCACTTTGACAGTTTCAATCAAACTGTAAAGCATGGCGCTGGCTTGTGCGTCGCTGCGGATGTTTGAGAACAACCAATTTTTCCTGCCGATTACAAAGGTTTTGATCGCGCGTTCAGCGCGATTGTTGTCAATGGCATCTTCGCCATGCACTGTATCGCCCTCCCAATCACCTAAGCGATCGCGTTTGTTTGCAGCTTCAGGTCGCTCTCTAATTGATACTCGATTACTGATAGCTCCGCGTCGATCGTGGCTTCCATAGCGTTTTCGGTACGTCTTACTGCCCCGAGCAAGCAACTTATAGAGTGTGCCGCCAGCCTGTTTATCTTTAATTATTAAGTGCAAAATCCATACCTTCGTCGTCGGATGGTCCAGCGTTTATGGAGATGTTCTTATTACTCGAATGCGACTGAACAATCTGCGCGTTGCCGCCTGTAATCTCTAGCCCATTAATACCTACCTCTGCTGCAGCCGCTCTTGCGGTAAGGGCTGTTGTAGTTTTGCTTGCAGCTGTTTAAAGCGGGGTGCAAAAACAAGAAGCCCCACTCATAATGGGGCTTTTGCTTTCATTGATTACAGGTGGCGGTGTTCTATAATCGTGCACATATCGGCGGTTTCGCCGTAAGCCACACCACCTAGTCCATCACCGTTAATGTTGCCCGAAACGTCAATACTAAATACGCCTTGTCCATAAGGTACAGTTTGGTTTATAGTTGCAGTTATTTCCAGCTTCCCCTTCAACTTTTCAACAGACAGAATTACTGGAGAGTTATGAATACTCTTACCTGTTAGCTCTTGCAGAGTGTAGTTTTCGCTAGTCTTAAGAACACCGGCAATTAGGTATGATTTCCGCGTAATATTATGACCAACAACGCATGTAATATCGACCTCAATGCTGCCCTGACCATTAAACACAACCGTATGCTTGTTATTACTATTTCCCTGCAAATAAACAGAGTATCTTTTCTTGTAATACGGCCCTGAGATTTCCCAGTCGAGGTTTAAAGTTTGCACGGTATCCATCATGCTTACTTTTTCTGTGTTGTTTTTATACTCAGCAGGGCGTGAGCTGGTAGATGCGTACACCTGCGAGCCTGACCCAAACTTCACAGAGTTGTTTGTCACGCGCAATCCGTTTCTGAATTTATGGCCAGAATTATAATCAATAAAAACTTCGCCGAATCCGTCAAAGTTGTTTGAAATATCCAGAGTTGACGGCTGAATATTGCCCGATAGGTCATTAATTATAATTGTCTTTTTCCTGCCAGTCCCTGCATTTATTCCGTAGACATTTGACTCCAGATAGTTCCCTTTAATTTCTCCTGTAGCGTTGCTCAATATCGCAAATACTGAGCCGCTTTCATAAATATTATTATTGATGCGTATCATATCTGCAGCGCCAGTCAGGCGAATGGCAACTCCACCGCTTTTGTATTCACACTGATTGTCGCTAAAAGTAATATTAAACCCCTGATAACCGTCCAGAATTGCACCGAGCAAACCGTCACCGATATTAGAAAACCGGTTGCTTTGAACATGGAAGCTCTGGAAGTAGCCATAAGGGTACTGTGCCTTTTTGCGACTTGACGTGCCAAGCATTAGAATACGGTCAAAATCGCAATCCTTGATCGTAATGTTGTACAGGGAATCGCCATCAAAAACACGTGTCGCGCTCCTGATACCGTGGACGCTAATGTTGTCAAATAAGATCCCAGAGGTGTATGTGTTATCTGACGATGTAGGTTTTAGCAGGTGACTCGCTGAAGTGAAAGTCCCTTTGTCGTGCCCATTGGGTATGAATAAAGAACCACCACGACCTGTCAGCCTGTTTACACACTTAGCGTTTACATCTTGGTAAGGTATACCAATGCGGCCCTCGATAACGTAAGCACTGTCAATTACTGCATCAAACTTATGATTCAAATCAGTGAAGCAGTAATTTACTAAGTACTGCATTGCCGCTGTACTGTCTGTTGCCGTTTTTGCATAGCCGCCAACTTGACTTAATAGAACCTCCCCATTCTGTGGCAGTAGAACAGCAATCAAATTCTTGCCAGCAATTCGAATACTTGTCACGCCATCTGCGGTGGTTCCTGATTTGATCTCATAACGTGCACCGCCAATGCTTGTGTTATGAAAGCCCAACGTTTCAATTTGCATACCTGCAGTAAGCCACGACTGTTGCGCTATCTCAGCAAAAGTCTGGATTACAGGACGTGCAAAACTTGTATTTAAGTCGCCAGTAGCTGCATTGCCGATGTCTGCAATTGCGCGTGAGACCTGCTGTTGCAAGCCGTACAGAGTGGCAAGCTCTACACCTTGGCGGCTAAGCACACTTTCTTCTGTAGTAGAGTTAAACGCCACATCAAAAACCCGATAGTTATCATCACGATCAAGCGGGTTGTCAGAGCCGATAGGGTTTCCGGTTAAGTTTAACGGTGGATTAAATACACTCATTTTTATACCTTTGGCCAAGTGTTGTTAAGTGCAAAATCCATACCTTCGTCGCCGGATGGTTCATCGTTTATGGAGATGTTTTTATTGTTTGGGTGCGCCTGGACAATCTGCGGGTAGTGCTCATGCGCGTTGCCGCCGATAATCTCTAGCCCGTCAATACCCCCCTCAGTACTAACGTACCGGCTACGGTATTCGCTGGCGGGTACATCGTCAGGGCGCATATTGTGAATAAGCTTAGTGCCAGTGCTCTTATCAATTAAGATGGAACCATAGTACTTGCTGACAGTTGGGTGCTCGGTATTTGCACGCGCCGTTGTATTGCTGGACTCAGTGATTGCGAAGTTAAAGTGACGGCTATTCTTGACAGTATTACCTTCTAATAGGTTGTCTTTGCTAACCTGCTGCACACCGCTGATCTTGCGCTTAGCAGATGTAACAATACCAGCACCAAAGCCGTCCACGATGTTATTCTTTACGTTAGAACCAGCACAACCATTAAGTAAGAATCCTCGAATACCACTATCTGGATTGCTCTTCAAGCATTTGAGCGTATTCCCACTTGCTTCAAAGGCGTCGTTGTGCACAATCTCTGCTCCAGAGTTGTATGTATTGATCGTGTTATTCGTAAGCTTTAGGCCACCCATACGGTTAAAGTAAAGGTCAGCGCGAATAGATGCGTTCACAGTGCTTAGCATTTCGCATTGGTCAAACCACAAATTACCTAAAGTCACGTTGCCATCCGGCTCAATATCAACGTTCAAGCCACCGTAGGTAACGTTGTTAATACCGTCCAGCGCGAAGCTCTCTTTACCCAAGAATGACTTATAGAATTTTATGCCGCCACCTTTAGAGTGCGTGACCTCGTGCCTGCGCGCACTAAGTACGTTGCACTCAACGAACCTGATATTAGCGTCCATGTTATCGGTTGATAGCGAGATGCAGTCACCCATGAAGTTTTTAATGGTTACGTTCTGGTACAGGATATCGCGGCAAGTACCACGGAAAGATAAGCCATGCCCCCACTCTTTTGCGCCTGCAAACGTATTCCCAAACTTCTCTCCTTCAATCGTACCACCTACAACTTTCACTCCCTCAACGTTGTAGTGATGGAAGACAGCAGATGAATTAGCATTGTTTGGGATCACGCGAATTATTGTATCGTCTTGCATAACTAAAGATGCACCGCTTTCCCATGAAATCGCGTAGTCGTGCCGCATACCAGTCCATAGGTGATGCTTAGTACCGTCCACCAGATAAACACCGCTATCCAGTACAAATGGTAAGCCTTCTCGTGCGCTTGCTTTCTGCGCCCTATCAATGGCATCAGTCATGTCTTTGCCTGTGTTAGGAAAAGCGCCGTGTTCTTTTGCGTCGATAAACTCTTTAATGTCGGGGTTCGGTATCGGATCGGGTTCAGGCTCCGGCTCTGCGAGAGCATAATTAGGTAACAAAACAGAGGTTAATACACTCATAGAAAAGCCAAGAGCAGCTAATCCACCGAGCTTTCCCATAAAAGTACGTCGATCCATTAAGCCATGTGCATGCTCATCATACCAATCGAATGCTTCTTCTTGAGGGATATGATCTGATTGCGGCGTATTCATAGCGGATCCTTATTTTAAAATAATTATTCATTTTATACCATATGTTAATGGCCATTTAAACTGACCCACTATTTTCAATCTTTTCTTTCCATTTATAGAGCAGAGTGGTCGTGATGCCGAGAGATTTCGCGGCTTCAGATACAGTGTAATTCTGCTCTAACACCAAGTTCACAGCTTCTTGTTTGAACTCAGGTGGGTATTGCCTGTAAGTACGTTTAGCTTGACTCATTTTGACACTCCAATCGCTGACAGTTATTGTCGCTAATTAAAGTGTCCAGTTCCATTAGACCAGTACATAAATACATCACAGTCTTTGACTGTTCAATTATATTTGAGTCAAAAACATTAACGATTTTGTAAGGAATGCTTTTCTTTTTGCAGTAGGTAATCCAACGATCAGAAAAACTTCCTGCGCGGTGATGTATAGCTCAATCATGTTATAGAGCTTCGCTTTGAAGCAACCATCATGATTAACCCAAGTAAGGTTTGCGCAAAAATAATATTAACAGCAGCACCTAAATAGCTAAAATAATAAACCATAGGGAACGCGAACAAAAACCCAATCATTGAAACGGAGAGCGTTATGTTTCTCATTAACCGCTCTTTACCTATCAATATTAAGTAGTTAGTTCCATAAATAGAATTAAGAGTAGTCGAAATTAAAGATACAGACATCAATTGCAATATAGGTACAGCGTTTAAAAACTCGTCTGTGTAGAAAATATCAATAATTAACGGTGCAGATAAAAATAACACAACGGCACCTAAAAACGAAAAGAATATCATACCTCTTGCATAGTATTTATGAAAAGAAAGTTTTCGTGATAAATAGGGGAAAAAAACCCTGTCAAAAATGCTCATAAAACTTTGAGCAATATTTACAAATCTCTGCCCTGCATCAAGTAAGCCATTTGCTGTACTACCACTAAAAAACCCTAAAATAACAATTGAAAAACTATTATATAAGTTTCTTGATATATTATTGATGAATACATCTGTGCTACTAGAAATTGTTTGCTTAATTGAAGGCCAATGTGGTGCATAAAGCTTTACTTTCCATTTGGCTAAAATAATATACATCGCGCCTATGCCGCATACTAAGTAGCCAAGGCTCATAAGCAATGGCTGTAGAATATAGTCTTGCTTTTCATTGATAAGTACAAACACTAGAGCAGTAAATAGGGCCTTGGATATCAAGTTAAAAATAGTGATGTACTTCATTCTTTCCATGGCTTGAAAAAACCAATCAGGGAACATAATGTGCCCAGGAACAAGCAAAAAAGTTACTAACAGTATTGCTTGGTTTTCTTTGAAGTAAGGGATTGCCTCAGAAAGCAAAAATAATAATAAAAAGGAAACAACCATCAATAAAATGCGCGCCCAAAGCACATTAGAAAATATCTCAGATACCTTTTCTGGATTATCTCTATTTCTAGCTACATCCCGTGTTGCCGTATAGTTAAACCCCCAGTCTGACACTGTCTGGAACCAAACAATTACAGCTGCAGCGAAGGCTATTTTACCGAAGCCTTCCACACCAATAACGCGTGCTAAATAGGGAATGGTTATAAGCGGAAAAACATAGCCTGCAATCTGCAAAAGCATTAAATAACCAAAATTACTCGCTAGAGCACTGCCATCTTTGCTTTTTCTAACACGGCTTATAAGTGTTTTTATTGGGTTAGTCATTTTAAAAACTGTACATACCAAGGCATTGCTTCTGCAACTCCATCTTTAATCAAAAACGTAGGCGCATAACCCAGCAAAGTTTTCGATTTATTTACATTGGCCTGCGAATCATTTAAGGGCGCTTACGATCAATCACCGCATCAGTCACTTTGGAAATGAGACTGGCAGACACGTCTGCGCCGTACATTTCTTTGAATGTCTCGACAATTTCTCGTGTCGTCATGCCTTGGGCATAAAGGAAAAGGATTTTAT
>CAZFXK010000079.1:0-4578 GCA_964522975.1 uncultured Bacteroides sp.
ATAACAGATTCATTAAAACTTCTTATAAAGAAGTCGCATAGCATTTAAAACAGCTAAAATAGTTACTCCAACATCAGCTACCACAGCCCCCCACATAGTAGCCACTCCGGTAGCTCCCAAAAACATAACCAAAGTCTTAATGCCAAAAGCTAAAGCTATGTTTTGAAAAACAATGGAGCGTGTTGCTCTTGCAATAGTCATAGCAACACTAACTTTAAATAGTTGGTCAGTTTGAATCACAACATCGGCCACTTCGATAGCAGCATCTGCCCCCATGGCTCCCATGGCAATTCCCACATCACTTATAGCTAATGCAGGTGTATCATTTATACCGTCACCAACAAAACAAATGATATTGGATTCTTCTTCTTTCAATTTTTCAATATAGGAAACTTTATCTTGTGGTAATAAACCTCCAAAAGCATCATTGACTCCTATCGTATGCCCCACTTGTTTGGTTATTTCCTGATTATCACCACTTAACATTATAATATTTTTTACTCCTTTTTTATATAAAGAAGCAATGGCTTCTTTTGTATGATTCTTAATCTTATCGGCGATAAGAATAGTTCCTAAATAGCAATTACCCTTGCTTACCAATACCCTTGTACCTATCCTGTTATCATTTACAGAATCATGCACTATAGCTATATTATGAGATTGCAACAACTGATCATTCCCAACTAATACCAATTCTCCTGCAATTGTACACCGAATACCTTGTCCCATGATTTCTTCCACATTCTCAATCTCATTGATTAGTGATTGATCTGGAGTGAAATAAGAAGCTATTGCTTTTGCTATGGGATGTGCAGAAAAACTCTCTACTGCAGCCGTCAAATTAAGCAATTCTTCTTTGTCACCCTCCACAGAAATCACCTGTTGTACCTCAAAAATCCCTTCTGTAATTGTACCTGTTTTATCCAATACCACCGTATTTACTTGAGCCATCAAATCTAAAAAATTAGCACCTTTAAATAGTATACCTTGCTTAGAAGAAGCTCCTATACCTCCAAAATAGCTAAGAGGAACTGAAATTACAATAGCACAAGGACAAGAAATGACTAGGAAAATCAAGGCTCTATATAACCAGACTTTCACCTGATAGTCTTCAACGAAAAGAGCAGGTAAAAATGCCACTAATAAAGCCAAACCAAAAACAAGCGGAGTGTACCATCGAGCAAATTTACGAACCAACAATTCGGTTTTAGCTTTACGTTCGATCGCTTCTTGAACCAACTCTAATATTTTTGAAAGCGTACTGTCTTGATAGGTTTTAGCAGCCCTAATTTCAATGACCGCATTCAAGTTTATTATTCCGGAAGAAACTTTTTCTCCAACAAATAGAACTTGAGGAATGCTCTCGCCTGTTAAAGCTACTGTATTGAAACTAGCATTTTCGGATAGTAAAACACCATCTACCGGAACACGGTCGCCTACTCTGATTTGCAGAACATCTCCTACAGAAACAGCTTTCACCGGTTTCATTACTACTCCATTTTTTGTTAAAACACGTGCCTCGTTGACTTGTACATTTACTAATGATTCAATATTTTTTGTTGCTTTATTCACAGCCATTGATTGAAAAAACTCACCAATGGAGTATAACAACATAACAGCTACGGCTTCAGGATATTCCCCAATGATAAATGCACCTATTGTAGCTATACTCATCAATGAGAATTCATTGAAAAAATCCTTATTAATCAAAGCCGCATCAATCGCTTGCTTTAATACCGGATAAGCTACTGGCGCATAAGCTAAGACATAAAGTATTGGAAATATTGGATAAGGTACGTTTTTCCCTAATGAGGTATAAGATAATAATAATCCTAAAATTAACAGAAAAGCACTCACCAACAAAGGAGTCAGTGTTTTCAAAGAAAATGATTCTATCTCTTTATGGTTATGTGAACAACAAGAGCAGGAATCAATTTTTGTATGTTTATTATTTTCTACAGAGTTATAAACAGAATCAGTTGCACAACTAGAATTGGCATGATGTAATATATTCTTTGACATATCCATTTATTTTATGTCAAAGGTACATCAATGTTAGTGCAACCTAGTTGCAACTTTATTATTAGACGTAGAACAATCTCTACAAAGTCCTTTGAATACAAAATTGGCATTCTCATAAGAAAAACCGGTAGGAAGCTCAATCTCGGGAATGGCAATTTTTTCAAAGCAAAATGTCCTATTACACTGAGTACACGAGAAATGAACATGAAAAGCCTTTCCTGTACAATTACAACCACGACGGCAAAGTGAATATTTTACAGAACCAGAGCCATCATCAATGCTATGAATTAACAACTGATTATGAAAAAGAGTGATTGTACGAAATAAAGTAGACTTATCAACTGTATCTAATCGATTTTCTAAATCTAATAGACTAAAGGCTTGATGTTTATCCATTGATAGCATTTCTCGCAAAACAAGTACTCGTATGGCTGTAGGTCTGATGCTCCTTTCTTCCAACCTCTTTTCTATTTCCTTCTCACTAAACATACAAATTCCCTATTTGTTATCGATAATGATTCTAAATAAGAACAAAGATACAAATCTAAATACAAAAAGAATAAGATTTGTAAAGAAATACAGTTCAAAATAAAACAAGATAAAAACTTTCAATATAGAATATTAAAAGTAACACTTAATCAAAAAACAAATTCAGGAAAAGTTGTGAGTCACAATCAAAAGAAAATGATTAGCAGGAAAGAATGAACAGAGTGGATAATAAAAAAACAGAATCCTACATTATTCGTCACACAAGTAGGATCCATGATTGTTTTAAAGAGAAAAGAACGTAGCCTTATCGATTCATTAAGGCCTGATGCTTTGGCAATAATGCACTTTTATCAATCATATTAACTTGATCAATTAAGCTCAACCGTTCCTTAAAACTTAAAGTTATTAAATCTTGATTTTCAATCCACCATTTATAAAATTTAAGAGGATATCTATTATAAGGAATACTTGCAGGTATCGGAGCATCATATCCCGGGAAATCAATGTTTAACTCTAATCCTAGAAACTTCTTTTCTTCGTTAGGTATTCTTCTTAATCTTTCAAAAAGAATACGATTTAAATGAGGTTCTAATTCAAATTTATATTCATGCTTAACCTTTGCCAAGCTCAAAGGGTCATCTGTTAACCACTCATCTACTCTACGTGTAATATAAACCTTATCAACTAGAATGGATATACGATTATTAACGCCATACACTTTATCCGACTGTGGCGGAAAGCTTGGTTCTTGTGTTTGTTTTTTAGCTTTTATAATTGTATTTATTTCATGTATCGTTTGCATTTACACTCTTTTTTTTCATAACTATATTACCTTGCATTAAATAAAAGCAAGTATTGTCTTGCATTATCAATTATTTTCTTAAATTATTAATGAACAGATTGAAGTTCTTAAAAATAGATTTTCTCAGATTCCACTATACACTTAATAACATTCAAATTTAACTCATTTAATTGAGAAAACCTAAAAAACAACCTTCTTATTATAGTTAAAACATTATATATCAATACAATAAATAAATAAAATGGCTTATAAGCAGCTAAACAAACGGTTAAAGGAACAAAAGAAATAGTATTAAAAAATAGACACCGAAACTTTCCTCTCTATTTTAATACTCTAACTTTTACTACAATTTTTTTTATAATCCCCTCTCCTATACAAGGTGCATGTGCATCTTGAGGAAAGAAAATCACAAAATGATTAGGGGACAGATTAAAATAAGATTTTATAGGATCATTAAAAAACTGAATGTCTTTCTCTTTATCGAACTCACCAATTGCATTATTCAATGAATTACGTGTAGACCAACCATAAATCTCTTGTTTTGATATTGGAACTTGTATATCTATATATTGATTATGAACTTCCAATTTAATTTCTTCTTTCTGTTTTAATTTACTATCACTAATGATGAGGAAGAGATCATCACCTTCAAGCTCTATTTTTCCATTTTCTAATCCGGCTAAATTTGTTTCTCTTAAAAAATCAAAAGCCTTTTTAAACAAAGGATTCAATTTTTCATAGGAAGATGCATTGGTTAAGTAATCTATAATCATAACTTCTGTTTTTACA
This sequence comes from uncultured Bacteroides sp., assembly GCA_964522975.1. Classification (GTDB taxonomy): domain Bacteria; phylum Bacteroidota; class Bacteroidia; order Bacteroidales; family Bacteroidaceae; genus Bacteroides_E. The sequence continues at coordinate 4,103 of CAZFXK010000079.1, forward strand.
AAAATATTATATTTTTTCACAACTTTACAAATCCCATCAAAACTTTTTATTTTTTAAAAATCATTTATAAATTAGACTATTAATCCATAAAAACACAAAATGAAAATAATAAAACCAATTTTTATCTTCTTGCTATTAATAAATAATTTGTCTTTATTTGCACAACTAACAGCCGGACTCCACGATATTAATTGTATTACTGTTCCCTTAAACTCAGAAACGGCTTATCAACAAAGCCTAAGTTATTTACACAATAATGATTTTTTCATTTTAAGTCTGGACAAATCATCCGGTTTCATTCAAGCCAAGAAATATATTGAAATAAATAAAGTTTTCTCCAGTAAAGCAGGAGAACGACTCACATTAAATTTTCTGATTACCTCGGTAAGTCAAGAGGAAAGTAAAATTACACTCGTTATATATAAGGAAACAAGACGTGTTGCATCTATATCGGGAAAAGATATTAGTACTTCTTA
>CAZFXK010000079.1:4678-7125 GCA_964522975.1 uncultured Bacteroides sp.
AATTAAGCTTAAAGAGCTTTTTTAATAAAATATGTAACCCTATGCATACTAAGAATAAAAATCATAAAGTATTTTATGTTCTATTTATTGCAATAAGATCATAATTAGTTAGCAATCAAAAAGAAGGAAGATTATAGCTTTAGTGTTTTTTGTTATTTAATATTTTTTTGCAACATTAAAAAACTATATATTTGCACACTCAAAATTAAGGGCAAAAAGTATAACTAAATATTATTTTAATTTAAGAAAATGACTAAAGCAGACGTTGTAAACGAAATTTCAAAAAAAACCGGAATAGAAAAAGCAGCAGCACTTGCCGCAGTAGAGGCTTTTATGGAGGTAATAAAAGACTCTCTATCTTCTAATGAAAATGTTTATCTTCGCGGTTTTGGTAGTTTTATAGTAAAGAAAAGAGCTGAGAAAACAGCCCGTAACATATCTAAAAACACTACTATCATTATTCCAGCACATTATATTCCAGCATTCAAACCTTCTAAAGTATTTACCAACCAAGTAAAGACAAATAACAAGGTTTAATTAATAGGAATAAAAAATAATAAATAAAAGTATTAACCCTATAAAGCAATAGCATATGCCAAGCGGAAAAAAGAAAAAAAGACGTAAAATGTCTACACACAAGCGTAAAAAAAGACTAAGAAAAAATAGACACAAAAGCAAGAAATAACTTTTAAGTCTATATTTAGTAATAGCTAAAACAAACTTGGAAGTTTTTTATGCTTCCAAGTTTGTTTGTTTTAACAAACAAAACTTATTAAAAACAAACTAAATCAAGAAATTGAAAAAGTATAAATTAAAACAATAACTGTGACAAGCGAACTAGTAGTAGATGTACAACCCAAAGAGATATCTATTGCCTTACTTGAAAATAAAAATTTAGTAGAGCTACAGAGAGAAGAAAGTTCAAATACTTTCTCCGTTGGGAATATATACTTTGGTCGTGTCAAGAAATTGATGCCAGGACTAAATGCTTGTTTCGTTGATGTTGGTTATGAGAAAGATGCTTTTCTTCATTATTTAGATTTAGGTCCTCAATTTAACTCTCTTGACCGATTTGTCAGAAGAGTTGTTAGTAACAAAAAGAAATTAGTCCCTATCCATAAAGCTGCTATTCAACCCGATCTTAAAAAAGATGGAACAATATCAGATCTTCTTAAAGTAGGGCAAGAAGTGGTAGTACAGGTAGTCAAAGAACCTATATCAACCAAAGGTCCCAGACTATCATCTGAGCTCTCTTTTGCGGGGAGGAATTTAGTCTTAATCCCTTTTAACGATAAAGTTTCAATCTCCACTAAAATCAAGTCGAGTAGCGAAAGAGCACGTTTAAAACAACTAATGATAAGCATAAAGCCCAAAAATCTTGGGGTTATAGTGCGTACCGCTGCAGAAGGAAAACGTGTAGCAGAACTCGATAGCGAATTAAAGGTCTTAGTAAACCGCTGGGATGAAGTAACTCGAAAAATACAAATGACAACAAAGTTTCCCACTCTTTTATACGAGGAAACCAGTCGTATCGTTGCCATCTTACGAGATTTATTCAATCCCACTTTTGAAAACGTTTATGTCAATCAACAAGAGGTTTACAACGAAATTAAAAACTATATATCGCTAATTGCTCCGGACAGAGCAAATATAGTTAAGCTATATCAGGGTAAACAACCCATATACGACCATTTTAATATAACCAAACAAATTCATTCATCGTTTGGAAAAACAGTTTCATATAAGCGAGGAGCCTATTTAATTATTGAGAGGACCGAGGCTCTATGCGCTATAGATGTAAATAGTGGTAATCGAACAAAGAATACAAATGGACAAGAAGCAAATGCATTAGAGGTAAATCTTGGAGCAGCTGATGAAATTGCACGTCAACTTCGATTACGAGACATTGGAGGCATTATTGTTGTAGATTTTATTGACATGAATGACTCCGCCAATCGCCAAAAAGTATATGAACAAATGTGTTCTAATATGCAAAACGACAGGGCAAAACATAATATATTACCTTTAAGCAAATTTGGTTTAATGCAAATAACTCGGCAACGAGTACGCCCCGCAATGACTGTGGATACTGCAGAAACCTGCCCTACTTGCTTTGGCGAAGGAAAAATAAAATCCTCCATACTATTTATAGATGCACTAGAAAGTAAAATAGATTATCTGGTGCACAAAATGAAGATAAAGAAATTATCTCTACACCTTCACCCCTATGTTGCTGCCTACATAAATCAAGGCTTTTTCTCATTAAAGAGAAAATGGAAAATGCAATATGGGTTAGGTATTACCATAATACCCAATCAGAAACTGGCTTTTCTCCAGTATATTTTTTATGATTCAAAAGGTGAAGAAATCGATATGAAAGAAACTATCGAAATCAAATAGAAAAATAGGCTGATGAACATTTATAATCATCAGCCTATTTTGTTACT
>CAZFXK010000079.1:7225-11858 GCA_964522975.1 uncultured Bacteroides sp.
AATTGTTCTTCATCAATTTGTCCTACAGCAAAATAATGAGATTTAGGGTGAGCTAATATAAATCCACTTTCTGAAGCATTAGGATACATAAGTCCATTTTCTGTCAGTTGTATGCCTATCTCATCAGACTGTAACAAATCATTATTTAAAATAAAGTTTATAGATTGATCGGGAATTGAAGCATACCCAACAGCAGGACGAATACCTTGATACTTCAATGCAAAAAGATCTTTTATAGTTAATGTTTCATCAGCTGCATATCCCCAATATTCTTTACGTATTTTTTGATGTAACCATTCGGTGGAAGCTTCAACTAATCTGTCAAGCAACGATTGAAATAATAATTTATGATAATCATCACTTTCCAGATTTTGTTTCACTAACCACTCTTCTGCCCCCACTCCTGCAGTAATTGCAAAGGCTCCAACATAATCGGTTCTTTTACTTCCATATGGAGCTACAAAATCACACAAGGAAACACAATAACCCTCTTTCCCTTGCTTTTGCTGACGCAGCATTGGAACTTCCATTCCATTAATATATAGGGATTCATCTCTACTATAACTCGGATAAATAGCATAAACTGCACGAATAAAATTAACTTTATCCTGCACTAATTTCTTCAATAATTCCATTGCATCCCAATAAATATTGAATGCCTCGGTTGCCTTTTCTCTATCTTCCTTAGCAAAAGAATGAAGCCAATTTTCAGGATTAGTTACATTAGCCTGCTCACTGATAGTAGCAAAACGTCCGGATAACTTCCAAGTTGAAAAGAAAAACTTCCAATTAATGTAAGATAAAACCTCTTTTATTGGAATAGATGAAAGTATATGCCTTCCTAATTTATTGGGCCGAACCGTTTCAAAAGAGGTCCAATCAATAGGAAAACGAAGCTTTATAGCTTTACTTAGTGACAGTATATCTTCAGAAGTTTCCATCGATTCATTCCTTAAATCAACATATTCCTTCTTTACTGAATTAATATAAGAATCGGCAACCTCAGGGTTCATTAATTTAGCCACAACTCCAGGTACTTGAGAAGCATCTTTTGTATGAATAACAATCCCATTAGGATAATGAGGTGCCAACTTTAATGCCGTATGCAATTTAGATGTAGTTGCTCCACCCACTAAAACAGGAATGGAAAAACCCTCTTTTTGCATTGCCATAGCTACATTACACATCTCCTCTAGAGAAGGAGTTATTAACCCACTTAGACAAACTATATTGGGATTTTCCTCCTTTACTTTATTTATAATCACTTCAGTTGGAGTCATTACGCCTAAATCCATTACTTGGTTATTATTACACGAAAGTACAATGGAAACGATATTTTTTCCAATATCATGAACATCCCCCTTCACTGTTGCAATTAATAACTTGGCTGTCTTATTCTCTTTCTTTTGTGAGGCCTTTTGTTTTTCTAAAGCAGGCTCCAAGATGGCCACAGCTTGTTTCATGGTTCGTGCCGTTTTAACCACTTGAGGCAAAAACATTTTTCCCTCACCAAACAACTCTCCTACCTTATTCATTCCATTCATTAAAGGCTGATCAATAATATCTACCGGATTACCATAAACAGTCAATGCTTCTTGTAAATCATTCTCTAAATAATCCGGTACACCTTTTACTAAAGCATACATTAATCGTTTATCAACCGTTAGCGATCGCCATTCATCTGAAACCGTATTTATCTTTCCTATGGCTCTTCTTTTATGTTGCTCTGCATAGGTAATCAACTCATCAGTTGCTTCATCTCTTCTGTTTAAAATCACATCTTCTATCAGATTTCTTAACTCATCAGGTATTTCCTCATAAATGATGGCTTGTCCGGGATTAACTATGGCCATATCCATTCCTCGTTGAATGGCATAATAAAGAAATACTGAGTGCATAACCTGACGAATGTATTCGTTTCCTCTAAACGAAAAAGAGAGGTTACTTACTCCTCCACTGACCTTTGCCCCATCTAGATTCTTCTTTATCCACGTTATGGTATCTAAAAAATCGATAGCATACGTTCGATGTTCCTCTATTCCGGTTGCTATGGCTAAAATATTGGGATCGAAAATTATATCCTGAGGGTTAAAACCATCATTCACTAACAGATGATATGCACGATTGCATATTTCAATACGACGCTCTAATGTATCCGCCTGCCCCTTTTCATCAAAAGCCATTACAATAACTGCCGCACCATATTTTCTAATTAAACGGGCATGATCAAGAAAGACCTCTTTTCCTTCTTTTAATGAAATAGAGTTAACGATTGATTTTCCTTGAGTGCATTTCAAACCTGCCTCAATAACCTTCCAATTAGATGAGTCTATCATTAGGGGAATACGGGCCACCTCCGGATCGGATGCAATAAGATTCAGAAAACAAGTCATCTCAGACACTCCATCCAATAGACCATCATCCATATTAATATCTAATATTTGAGCTCCATCTTCTACTTGTTTATGCGCAATATTCAGTGCTTCTTCATATTTCTTTTCATTAATTAAACGCAAGAAGCGCCTGGATCCCGCCACATTACAACGTTCGCCCACATTAATGAAATTCAGTTCAGGCTTAACCTCAAAGAGTTCTAAGCCGGACAACCACATATACTTTGGTTTTGATACAGGTTGGTGCGGTTTAGCCTCTTTGGCTAACTCTACCAGTTTAGCTATATGTTCTGGCGTTGTACCACAACAGCCCCCAACGATATTCACTAACCCCTCATCTAAAAAATCTTTTACTTGAATAGCCATTTTTTCAGGAGTTTCATCATACTCTCCTAATTGGTTTGGCAAACCCGCATTTGGATGTACTGAAATAAAGAAAGGAGCCATACGACTCAAATCTCGTAAATAAGGAAACATATCTTTTGCACCAAAAGAACAATTAAGTCCAACTGAGAGATAATCCACATGCCTAACAGAAGCCAAAAAGCCCCCTAATGTCTGTCCGGATAATGTTCTTCCGGCTTTATCCGTTATTGTAGCAGAAATCATAATGGGGGTATTGATTCCCGTTTTATCCTTAACCTCATCAGCAGCAAAAAGAGCCGCTTTAGCATTTAATGTATCAAAAACCGTTTCTATTAAAAGAATATCTACTCCTCCATAAACTAAAGCAGTCATTTGTTCTTTATAGGCCAATCGTAAATCATCAAACGTAACCGAACGATACATAGGATCATCTAAACGAGGACTCATGGAGGCCGTTCTATTGGTTGGACCTATGGATCCTGCCACAAAACGAGGTTTATGAGGTGTTAGTTTATTATACTCATCTACTGCTTTACGAGCCAAGCAGGCTGCCTCATAATTAATTTCATAAGCCAAATCTCCCATCTTGTAATCAGCAAGCGATATGGTTTGTGCATTAAAGGTATTAGTTGTTATAATATCAGCTCCCTCTTCTAAATAGGACCGATGGATGGAAAAAATTAATTCGGGTTGTTGCAAACAAAGCAAATCATTATTCCCTTTTAGAGGACAATCCCAATCCTTAAATCGAATTCCTCGAAAATCATCCTCATTCAAATTACTCTGCTGTATCATGGTACCCATGGCACCATCCAACACTAAAACTCGCTTTTTAAGTAAGTTTTTTAACTTATTTACTATTTCAGTCGTCATAAAATAAATCTATCTACGTTAAAAAACCTCTTTAACTATACGACGAATACTCTCTGAAGCCATTAATGAATAATAGTGAATGCTTGGAGCCCCTTTTGCTATCAATTCTTTACTCTGTTGTATGGCCCACTCCACACCTACTTCTTTAGCTTCGGCATCGTCTTTACATTGTTGTAATGCATCCGATAACGGAATGGGTAATGTAGTATTAAAAACTTTAGGTAATAAATTTAAATGACGACACATGGTTATGGGTTTTAAACCGGGTATTATAGGTTGTGTAATGCCTTCTTTACGACATAAATCCACAAACTTGAAATATTTTTGATTGTCATAAAACATTTGTGTCACAAAATACTCTGCCCCAAGTTTAGCTTTTTTCTTTAAATAATAGAGTTCATACTCCATATTAGGTGATTCTTCGTGTTTTTCGGGGTAACAAGCCATGCCGTAAGAAAAAGGGGTCTTCGGTTTCTCAAAATGATCTCCGTCAACATCAATCCCTTCATTATACTGATTAATTTGAACTTGCAGATCAGTTGCATTCTCATTTCTATTAGGAGCTAATTGACCTGCTTGTAATTTATTGGCATCTCCTCGAAGAACCAACAAATTATGTACTCCTAAAAAATCCAAATCTATTAATGCATATTCTGTTTCTTCTCTGGAGAACCCTTTACAAATTAAATGGGGAACCGTCATTATTCTATATTTATTTTGAATAGCTGCGGCAATTGCCACTGATCCGGGACGTTTACGAACATCTATTTTTTTTATTCCACCATCGGGCAACTCTTTATACATAATCTCGCTATGATGCGTAGTTATGTTTATAAACTTGGGATCGAACTCCACCAATTTATCAATTATATTATATACATTTTGTATACTATTACCTTTTAAGGGAGGTAATATTTCTATTGAAAAAACGGGTTTTCTTGCCTTATCTAAAATCTCAGAAACTGTCATATCTCTATCTTATTATATGAAACCTAATCTTG
>CAZFXK010000080.1:0-11484 GCA_964522975.1 uncultured Bacteroides sp.
TTTTGTATTGAAGATTAATACCTTTCTATAAGATTTCATTCGCCTAACCTCCTCTTGAAGCATCAAACTGTATAATAATTATCATTCTAAACAACATGAAGGGTCTCGAGTGATTCGAAATACAAATCCTTCGCTTTGCCCAGATAAAAAAACGGGGAAAGTGCTTTTCCACACAGTTTCGTGTCCCCGTGTTATGTGCCATATGCGGCAAACAATATATTCCCCTTGCCACCCTTTTTATACCCCGCATAGGCTAAAGCCGAACATATTGAATCTAAATCAGGGTTTTTTATGCCCTATGATATAAATTGTTTCTTTCATTCCTATCCCCGGCCTCCAAAGCTCAACCTGCTATGCCGCCCACCATAGTTTGTTCTTCATTTCAAGGATACCCATTCTTACTTTTCAATATCTATGAAATAAAATGAATTTTAAAACTAAAACATGAAATAATGTGTGTAAGGTGAATATTCCAGCGGCACAGAGCCACGATTCCGGTAGCACAGAGCCACTTTGATTTTGCCTGATTGACAATTCTTGGAAGCATGTATATTTGTCAAGGCCTTGCCGCTACAGCGGTGCGTAGCAGCCTTTATAAATATACATGCTTTCGATAAACTTTAAAGTAAGCAAAATCAAACATAATTTAACTGTCTCCCTATGGTCGGACAAGTGGTTCAATAAGAACCGGAATATTCATAAGGTTACCTTGACATGTGAGGGGAGGACTATTTTGAAAAATAACGTGCGTGCATTAAGAAAGAAAATGGGTTTAATACAGGCAGAACTTGGAAAGCTTGCAGGGGGTATCAAGGCATGCTATAAATGCAATTGAGACCGGTAAGTTTGATCCATCTATTCGTCTTGCATATTCTCTTTCAAAAATCTTCTCTAAAAAAATTGAGGAGATGTTCGATTTTGAGGATAATTGAATCATGATTTGTAAAAGTATATCGAATACAATGAATTGAAAGGAGAATTAAGCAATAAAATTTTTACGATACCCATTTGTTAACGGTATTTTTGTGAGCATATTCTCGTCATTTTATGCTTTCATTTTAATTGCCACTTCTAATCATATTGAGTTTCGGAACATTCTATATTACACAAAAGCCAGAGACGCAAACAGTAATAATCTGAGTATATGGGGTGAATTTCTTTATAGTGGAAATCAAAAATACATAGGTATGACTATGATAGCATTATCTATTTTAATCATTATCCTGTTGATGTCTAGAAAAACCTGTATGAAGAATACCATGTGGAAATATTGAGTAAATGTCTTTTAACTGCTGGATTCATCACTATTTGTTTAGTAGCACTATTCTTTTTTCTTATTTTAAGCGAACCGATAGCAATAGTGGAAAAGATTACTCTGTTTGCAATATTGCACTGGATGCCAATACTTGTAGCCGATTTAATTTATATTATCACCTATCGTACAAGATGAAATAAAATTATGCAAGGGGTGCAAAACATTAATAGCTCTTTTCGATTTGGGATGTTTTATGATATTCTAATGCAACTGAGCTTTATAAACAAAAAATTAGCAAATAGTTTTAAATCAAGGGTTATTTATATTTAAAAATGCTTGACTATCACCCTGGATGTTAAACGGGTAGTCTTCATAAGCAGCGGGGAACATCAGGCAGTAACCGATGATTTTCTGTCGGGTCATAGACTGTGCCTCCTACCGAAAACGTACCAACAAATCTCGTCCCGAAGCCGCTGGTTGTCAAGCACTAGCTCCCGAATTGCTTCAGGTAACCAGCTTCGCTACCATTCGCATTTAGCAACCCTCGCCGCTTCCTTGGATTGCATCACCCCGATTTCACCTTTCGCCCAAGTGCATATAACTTCTACCGCAAGTTGAGGACAGTTATCGTCAGGACAAACAGCTTCAAATATCAGCAGAACGTGTTCAACGCAATCAGCCATCCAAAGAGCCAACAGGCGATGGGTGTCATCTGTCATCATGCCTCCCCTGCGGATTAGGATGAACCACTTGTCGCGGACTTTTGGTAGAATCATACGCTGTGCCTTGACTTCTTACTTACTAAACATATTACCGAGTTTTTCGATTAGCGCAGACAGGTTTTTTTCAGTTCGCATTCCCAAATTCGCAGAACCGTCCAGCCACGCCTTTCAAACGCCCCTGTGACCACCTTGTCACGAGCTATGTTCCTTTCACGCTTCGCTGTCCAGAATTCCTCGTTCTGCTTCGGTCTAGTATTTCGGCAATCGTGACCGTGCCAGAAGCACCCACCGACGAACACGGCAATTCGCCGCTTTGGGAAGACGAAATCAGGGTGTCCCTTGACTGGGTAATTTCTCCTCCAGCCCTTTATGTCTTGCTTTGCAAAGACCTCAACCGACTGTATTTCGGTGGATTTGTTGCCTTTGAAACGAACCTTGCTCATAACCACGGAGTGCGTAGTCTTGTCAAAAACATCAGCCATACAAACCGCCTCTGGATAACTATCCCGTCTTAATTATCATCTTCATGGCGGGGTCGTACCGATAATGCTCAATCTCCTTTTTTACGATAAGCTGTATCACGTCCTCAATGACCGATAAGGGAACAGTAAACCATTCGCGCGGGTAGTGCTTTATCCCTTGGTCATCTCGAATTTCTAACTGGAGGTTGCATCCACCGAAAAAACGATGGATATTCGCCTCAAGGTAAGACACGTCCAAGTTGTAACAGCGGGCTGTCAGAACCACCTCTACGTCACTCATAAGGTAGGTGGGCTCTTTCGCCGCATTTTGTATACGGGTTGTCACATCGCCAGAGCAGTAACCGATTTTATAAAGATTGCGTATCTGGCGAATCTTAGGGTTTCGGCTCAAGCTCCTCAAAACGTAAATGTACCCGTTTTGCACGTCATCCGGCTCAATTTTCGGTGTACCGTCATCGTTCACTTGTATGTCACTGATGCCGAACCCGTCAATCCGCATTGCGTTGGTGAGCGAGCGGAATAACATCGTTGATTCCGTGCCATTGTCAAAGATACACCGAGTTCGTCCGTCTTTTCTGCGATAAATTTGCCCTGCATAGGTTTTTTCTGTAAGACTGGCATTATCTACTTCCAAATAGAATACGACCCCGCGCAACACGAAGTAATAGCCTTTAACCAAGTCTTCTTGACCCTTGAATTCCACCAGTCTTCGACGCCCGCTTTCAAGATCGGCGTGTATTTGCTTGAACGCCACTTCGTACATATCGAAATCTTTGCAAGCCTTACGGCGAGCTATATAATCAGGGCGCAACCTATCAGTTGGCTTGACATGGGAGAGTCTGAAGATGCTCTCGCCTTCCTCGTCGGAATCAAGCAAACCAAGTGGGTCCTCAGTCAGGAGTTCTTCAAGCGATATGGACTTTGTCTCTTCCGACTGAAGGAGGTTGTACATATCGTACTCGCGCAGAATCTTGACCTTCTCCGGGTCGGACCTAATACCCGACAACCTCGCCGCGAGGGTGTACTCGGTTATATCTCCTCCGTCGGCGCTTGGAAACCTGTGGTCATTATCCTCGTAGAACTGTGTAAGTTCTTGAAACTGCTCTATAAGCCTCCAATCTCCCTCACGCCGCTCTTGCTTTGAAGTCTCCTTGATGTCAAGCAATCCAAGCGAGTCACTATCGAAAATCTCCTGTAGTTTAGATTTGCGGCTTTCATCATCCATTGGTCATCCCTCGCTTAACTTGCTTGAGATAAGCCAGAGCCTCGGCGAGCCTTCGCTCGTGCGGGTCAAGTGCATCAAGCGAAGGCGGACGGCGCATTGCCTTGGCAAACTCGTTTATTTTCGGCCACAACAGAACCGCCTCGTCATCCGTCATACTGACCTTGAACGCAGAAATGCAGTCTTGAATCGACTTCAGCACCTTTGGCGTTATAGATTTAGATAGCACTTCAAACGCCTGCTGAAACGGATTTATCTCATCAATGAGGTCGATGTTCAGTTCCTCAATATTTATAAATTTCCCGCCCATGTCGATGAAGCGGCGATTTCCGACTTGCGTAACCGTGGCATGACGGGTAACTATGTCCGTAATGACGTGCTGTCTGACCTCTTCAACCTCGCCCTCAGAAAGATCGGGGTACTTGGTTAGGATGATTTTCGGTATCAACACCTTGTTAATGACTTCGGGGTCGATTGCACCGTTTACGGAATGGATGATATCTGGGTCTTGCAGAATACTCGCCTTTAACTCAGTCAAGTCTGAATCGAGTATATTCTTTACCCTTTGGGTTGAGGGTTCGCGCAGACCGATGACACGGATGGTTCTATCATCATTGCCGCTTTTGTCCTCATCTGGCTTCTTAGGCTTGAAGTTGAAATTCGGCACAAGCACCTGCTCCATCAGCAACGAGGCCGTTATCGCTTTCAGTATATTGTTGACAGACTCCACAACCTCATCGCTTTCCGCGTCAGGTTCGGCAATAAGGTTTGTAAACTGTGAATGTGCCTTGTTTGCGCTATCCCTCGTACAACGGCCGATGATTTGGATAATCTCAGTTAAGGAGCCTCTGTAACCTACGGTCAAGGCGTGTTCGCAGAACGGCCAGTCAAAACCCTCCTTCGCCATACCAAGGGCGATTATCAGGTCTACGTCATCAAGATTCTGGATGCCACGCAGATATGAAACGACTTTCTCACGGTCGGTGGCGTTATCGTTTACCAAATCCGCCACCTTGATTATCTTGCAGTCAGAGTGTCTTTTAACGTAGATAATGTTCGTGGTCGGGTCGACCGTTTCCACTACTCCGATGGTATCAAGTATTGTGTCAACTTCGATGTATTTATCTTTGGTCGATTCGCCGGAGGTCACACTTGGTATGTGGAGAATAGTCTTCTGGTCGGTGTCCAAGACCTCCGAAATGGCGGTGGTGTACTTGCCGGTATAGAAGTGGAAACCTATGCCCAGTGACTTCAAATATTTATAGCCGTTTAGCTGTTCATAGTAATTATAGGTTACCTTGTAGAACTTTGCCTCGTCTTCACCGGTCAACACGGGAATACCGTCCCCTCGAAAATACGAGCCAGTCATCGCCAAGATATGGACGTTCTGCTGCACCATCAGAGCCCGTACCAGTTCCCCCAATTTGCTCTCATAATCCGCAGAGACGTGGTGGAACTCGTCGACAGCCACTAAGCAATTCTTGAACTTTTCCGCTCCAGCTCTGTCGAAGGCAAACCGTAATGTGGCATGTGTGCATAACAGAATGGTATCCTCGTCGGATTCTAAAAAACTAATGAAGGCGTTTACTTTGCTGTTGCCCATGTCAGCGCCGGGTACGCAAAGGTTGTTTTTGTCCGGCACTGCCCAGTCGCTATGAAATCCGTTGGCAGTCAGTTTTGTCGATGCAAACGACTTCCCGATAGCACGTTCAGGAACGGCAACAATAACCTTCTTTACATCGCCCTCTTTCAGCTTGTCCAAGGCGATGAACATTAGCGCCCTCGACTTACCCGAAGCGGGTGGTGCTTTTATCAAGAGATATTGGGATTTGCGAGCAGCGTAGGTACGAGCTTGCATTTCGCGCATACCCAGAGCGTCAACCTGTGTACTTTTTCCCGTAGCCTCATAGCTAATGTTTACGATGTTACCCATATTGTTTAACCTCCAAGTTTATTGTAGAGTTCGAATAGGCAATCCAAGCGGTCTCGGTCTGAGACGAATGGCGCATCCCTATAACAACGGTCTATTACGCAATCTAGCAGATAGTGGGCATAGCGTAGTTCATCCGGCATATTGTCAGGGTCATACCACTCAGCGTAAGTCATCCCTGAGTATTTCTCCCTTGCGGCGATGATAGCCAACACTCGCTGGGTGATTTCTGCTTTTTGTTCTTTACCGACATCGGGAAACGGGAACGTGTTGTACCCGAGTTGGGATGAGTATCGTATTCGTGTTTCCAAGGCTCCGCAAACCGTCCTAACCCATACATTATGCATCTTCGAAGCGACTATGCCGAATATCCACGGCTCGCAATCGTAGACAACGAAGGCAAGGTTTGTGACAATGATGTTCTTACCAACGAAGCCGATAGGAATGTAGACCCTGTTTTCCGAAGACACAGAAGGCACAACGAGCGAACTCTTATACGTTTCATTCGTCTCACGAAAACGATGTGGGTGGGTGGCGTGTGTGCGAGCCGACCTATCCGTACTGGCAAGCCGAGCCTGCTTAACCTTCTCAACCCTATCAGCAATACAGGGAATCCCCATTGCTTCTTGAAGTTCGGTGTCACGTATCCAAAAGCACCAACGCTCGATTCCGTTAATGAATTCCTCAGCCCCGACAACTTTTTTAAGGAACTTTTCCGCACGAGGGTCTTTCGACACAACATCTACCTTTTGCTCGTGGGACAGCAAATAGTCGCTCCAATATAGCGGCATATTGCCCTTAACCATCTTAGGTAACTTACTGATAGACACATTACGCTTCTTCACTATCGTATCGCCCGGCACTAAATACGGGCTGATGCTTCTCGGTTCAAAAACTGTGGTGGCCGTGTACAACTCCCGTGGCTGCAAGTCTGTACGAGGAACGATGCCAATTATCACGACAGTAACCGCCGTTCTATTTCGCGCGTCGTTCTTCCACTTAAAAGACGTATGCGCAAACCGTATATATACGCCTTTTTCAAACAGTTTCGGCCACAATAACTGAACCTGTTCGCCTTGCGTGAGCGAATTAGTGGTCACGAAAGCAAACCCGCCCCCATGAGCGCAGATATATTTTGTGGCGAGCATAAACCAACACGCGGCATAGTCTAAATTGGAGATTCCTCTATAACCAGTAAACACTCTCACCAAGTCTGCTTTCTGTGCGGCGGTCTGTTTCCTTGCACCGACATAAGAAGGGTTTCCTATCAGATAGGTTTCTTTGTCACCACGGCAGACCGTTTCCCAGTCAATGCGCGTGGCGTTCCCGTTTACAATGTTGTTGCTGAACAATACCCCAATCGTATCCGTAAAGAGACGCTTGACATCATATCCCTCCCTCACTTCTTGACATACGACAAACAGAAACCCCAAGCGGGCGATAGCACAGGAAAAAGCATCTTCTTCAATCCCGTAGAAGTTATTCCAAGAGATGAACGTGCCACTACCATATGATACCGGTCGTTCTGCGCCCCTCAGCGATGAAATTGCTGCACCAAAGGTAGCCGTTTCATCGTGCTTTTCAATCGCCGCGCTGATTTTTCCGGCAAGTTTACTAAGTTCCTTGAATGCGACGAGTAGGAAATTCCCCGTGCCGCTCGACGGGTCGAACACAGATATCGACCTGACCTTTTTCAGTAACGCCTCGTACCCCTCACGGCTTGCCTTAATGCGCTCAAACGAGCGGTATAATCCGTCCATGAACAAGGGACCGATAACCTTTTGGATGTTGGCGGTCGACGTATAGTTGCCGCACGAACTAACCTTTTCATCGCGGATTGTGGATTGTATAAGCGCACCAAGTATGTCGGGACTTATGTCTGACCAATCCAGAGCCATCAAATCAAGTACAAGGCTTCGTGCCTTTCTGCTAAAATCCAGAAGCGGAAGCGTTTCACCAAATAAACGTGAATCCACATACTGCACGTTTGAGAAATAGCCAGGTAGGTTACCACGCTCTTTGGTCTTCAGGGCTTCAAACAGATTGCTAAAAAACGAATTAGTATCAGCCCCTGAAGCATCAGTATAAGTTGAGACCAAGAAACTCAGTCCACCACTTGTTAAAACGCCAATACTGTCAGCAAAACAGCAGAACAGGAGACGGCATAGCAACTCTGCGATGTCGGCGCTCCTGTTATGGTTTTTGATATTCAATTCATGATACAACTCCGCGAAGTTTTCGGCAGCTTTCTTATCTGCCAACTTCATTTTTTCGGAAGCCGAGTCCTGCTTTATTCCTAATAACGAAAAAAAGAATTCGATGTAGCGATAAAGATCTACTTTGCTCGTTTCCAATACATCACCGGAATCTCGCTCATATCCAAGCAAGTCGGTATCATTGACGATTACGATAAACGCTTCCTTAATCTTGCTTAGGTCATTTTTCTTCAGAATGTTGAATTCCGAGTTCAGGTTTGCTGCGGTTGAAGCCAAGAAAAACACGCCACCATTTCCCTGAATGTGAATCCCCTCGTTTATCGTGCTCTTCGCCCGCACCATCAGGCGAGTATACGTTGCCGACGGGAAATTAAACGCAGAAAGAAAGCCTTCTAAAAAGGCATCGTTATCGGTGATGGCTCCCAAAGCCCTAACCGCATTCTGAACTTTGTCGTAATCTATGGTCATTGGCTTCCCCCGCTTATCTTTTGCGAATACTCAACGATTCGCCGTGCTACAAATTCCGCTAACTTGACAGGAACGGCGTTCCCAATTGCTTGCTCAACGTCAGTTTTTTTACCCTCCAGAACAAAACCCTTTGGGAACGTCTGGATGTAGCTTCGCTCCTTAGTGGTCAATTCACGAACCCCGCCCTTGGATGGATCTGCCTTGTCACCATGGTGCTTTTTATAGCCTTGGGGAATTGGCCTGTTGACACCCCTGATGGTCGCGCTCGGCTCGTCAATGCTAAACACGCCTCTTCGGTTATAGCTGCGCGGATGCATATAGTAGAATTGCGTGTGAAGCGAATCGCCCAAATAGTCTTTTACCGTCATTTGAACCCTAGACTGTGCCAAATCCAATGCCCTGCCAAGGAAGTTATCTTCCGCACCAAGTAGCCCAATCATAAAGAAGCGCCTTCGAGCCTGCGGCACACCGCAGTGGCTTGCGTTTAAGATTCGTATGGTAAGGCCATAACCCGCTTTCTTGAAGATTCTCTGCGCTTTCGGCAGTATCGGCATACGCTTGATGTTGTAGACGTTTTCCATAACGAACCACGTTGGTTTAATCTCGCTCACGATGTTTGCAAAGCGAACGGTCAGATTGGCACGCTCACCCATATTTCTATTTCCGGCTATAGAAAAATCCTGACATGGAGGACCGCCAATAATCATGTCCGGGCTAAACGCCTTTACGTGGTTAATCGCTTCTGCCACGTTCAAATCGTAGTCATATACAAGGTGCTGGAAGTTGTCCCTGTATATATTGATTGCCGGTATCCAGTTGTCGTAAGCGGCTAGGACCTCAATCCCTGCGTTTTGAAAACCCAGAGACATCCCTCCACAGCCGCAAAACAAATCTACAGCCCTCATATAGAACCATCCTCACTTTGTGCGCGATTTATCATATTCAATGATTGCGCAAGCGATATACTCCGCCAACTTCACAGGAACGGCGTTGCCAATCATCTGGTTTAGGTTTGACTTAGTTCCTTCGAACTTGAAGGTTTTTGGGAACGTTTGAATATAGCCTCGTTCAAGAACAGTCAGTGCCCTCACTTTGGGTCCTATCTCGACAGGGTCGGATGGATGCCCTTTATAGCCGCTCGGTATCGGCCTATCGACGCCGCGAATCGTCTGGCACGGTTCATCAATGCTAAACACGCCTCGCCTGTTGTAACTCCTCGGAACGCGGAAATAGTAGTCGACCCCGAAATCATATCCTATGTCTTCAAAATACTGCCGCATAGTTATCGGCCTGTCCGCCAAATGCACGTCAAGATATTTTTGCAGGAAACCGTCCTCCTCGCCGAGACAACCGACAAGAACATAACGCTTCCGCGATTGAGGAACTCCACAGAGGCTCGCGTCCAATACCGTAGAAGACAATCCGTAGCCCTCACTCTTGAACCTCTCCAGAACCTCTGTTAAAATGTCCTTCCTGATAATTCCAGGTACATTCTCCATCAGGAAGTATTGAGGACGCACCGTAGTGATAATGTCGCAGTAAGTAATGGTCAAAACCGCCCTCCCTAAATTAACGTTCCTGTGACCCGCTGACGAAAAGTCTTGGCACGGGGGGCCACCGATGATAATGTCGGGTGATAGTTTCTTTATGTCCGCTTGAGTCTGTTCGTCAGCCAAGTCTTGCTCATATATAGGATGCTCAAAGTTCATACGGTGCACGTCGACCGCAGGCTTCCAGTTGTCATACGCCGCCACGATATCAAAGCCAGCGTTCTGGAAACCCAAAGACAATCCTCCGCAACCGCAGAACAAGTCAATAGTTCTCATTTTCTTCATGGGTAGTATCCCGCCCTATTCGTTGTCACTATAAGTAAAAATATCGAAAGCAATAATTTAAGTGTTCGATTCATCTCTCATCTCCATAATGTCGCTGACGTCACAGTGCAACGCCGAGCAGATTTTTTGTAGTATACCGGTGTTCACGTTTTCGTTCCGGCCGAGTTTAGCGACAGAGGATGAACTAATCCCAGACAGTTTCTGCAGGTCTTTCTTCTTCATCTTCTTATCAATAAGTAACTTCCATAGCTTGTTGTAGCTAATTGTCATCTTGCCACCTCCTGAAAAATGAACCTACAGTATCTTACCACAAAATTGAGAGATTATCAAGCAAAACTCTGAGTTCAGACAACTAAATATTCGTTCTCGTTATTAATTATTTGGCATAACTACTGCGTTCCGACCGATATTTAAACCGAAAATTTTTTTAAATAAATATCAACTAAATGTGTATAAGGTTAACTTGACATGCGAGAGGGGGTCTATTTTGAAAAATAACGTGCGTGCATTAAGAGGGAAAATGGGTTTAACACAGGCAGAACTTGGAAAGCTTGCAGGGATATCAAGGCAAGCTATAAATGCAATTGAGACCAGTAAGTTTGAGCCATCTATTCGTCTTGCATATTCTCTTTCAAAAATCTTCTCTAAAAAAATTGAGGAGGTGTTCGATTTTGAGGATGATTGAGTCATGATTTGTAAAAGTATATCGAACACAATGAATTGAAAGGAGAGCTAAGCAATGAAATTTTTACGATACCCCTTTGTTAACGGTATTTTTGTGAGCATATTCTCGTCATTTTATGCTTTCATTTTGATTGCCACTTCTAATCATGTTAAGTTTCAGAACATTCTATATTACACAAAAACCAGGATATTTATTGTAAGATAAAATTACCGAAAAAAGGGGGGTACAAAAGAAATTCCCCACCCCCATATGAGGAATTTTGACTTGCAAAAAACAATCAAACACACTTTCATTATCCATCAATGTAGCTTTTAATATTACGTCACCAACATACATATCCATATTTGCTTCTAATTACACCGATATTCTGTGATGCATTCACACCAATAATCGCCATCAGCTCCCTTTAGACCTTTTCGCTGCCAAAAACGCCCTTGCTTACAGCTTATCTTCCCATTAGCTAGGATAGGTTCTCTTTCAAACATTGGCTCGGCAACATGCCTCACAAACAAAAAAATAGCCGATAAGTCGGCTAAAATAATAAAAAAGCTACTACTCACTAATAATTAATGGGTACTAGCTTCTTTGTTATTTATTATATTATTATTTAATTATTGGTGCGAGGGAAGGGAGTCGAACCCTCATGGTCTGTGACCAATAGTCCCTCAA
>CAZFXK010000081.1:0-11459 GCA_964522975.1 uncultured Bacteroides sp.
GACTTTAAGTGTGATTAAGCTTAAAAAAAGCGAGCTCAGCAGCTGGCGATTGCCTTTAGTGGTGCAGTTTCAGCAAGGGCAAATTGCTGTTCTAGATACCATGGATCAGCAGGGGCAAGTGGGCATCACTTACAGCGGTGATGAAGGGGTTAAAAGCAGCATTACTGAGCAAGAGTTGCTGGATAATGTCACTTTGGCTGTGGTATTAAGGCCGTCTCATACGGTGCCAGATGCGCGAATTGATGACTACATCAAGCCGCACGATAAAGGCTGGTTTAAAAAGATCGTGTTGCGTGATTGGCGGCCGTACAGCCATATTTTTGTCGCCTCCTTTGTGGTCAATGTGCTGGGTTTGGCGGGGATTCTATTTACCCGTCAAGTGTACGACAGGGTTATTCCAGCAGAGTCCTACTCCACTCTGTATGTGCTGTTTAGTGGCGTGATGGTTGCCCTGATCTTTGGCTTCGTGATGCGCAAAATGCGCACCACAGTGACTGATCTTATTGGTAAACGCGCGGATTTAAGGATCTCTGATCGGGTTTTTGGCCATGCGTTACGGATTAAAAACGCTTATCGACCGCGCTCCACGGGTACTTTTATTTCACAAGTGCGTGAACTGGATAATGTTCGCGAAATGTTTACCTCAACTACAGTCATAGCATTTGCCGATATGCCGTTCTTCTTTTTGTTTTGTTGGGTATTTTGGTATTTAGGCGGTTCGCTAGTCTGGATACCGATTGCTGCTGTGATTCTAATGATTTTGCCTGGTTTGCTAGTGCAAGGTAAGTTACGTGAGTATGCCAATGCAGCAATGCGAGAAAGCTCCTTGCGTAACGCCATGTTGGTTGAAGCAGTGCAAGGCAACGAGGACATTAAAACCCTACAAGCTGAGCAGCGCTTTCAGTCGCAATGGAACAATTACAATGCTGTATCAGCGGATGTGAATTTACGCTTGCGCTCCTTGGTCAGTCACTTAAATGCTTGGACACAAAGTATACAAGGCGCAGCTTTTGCTGTGATTGTCCTATTTGGTGCACCCATGGTGATGGAGGGTGATCTAACCACGGGTTCACTGATTGCAGCATCAATTTTAGGTTCGCGCATGATTGCGCCGATGGCTGGATTGACACAGGTGCTAAGCCGTTGGCAGCAAACCAAAGTGGCTTTAAGCAGTATTAATCAGTTGATGGAATTGCCGGTTGATAATCCTGAAGGTGCGAAAAAAGTACATAAAACAGTAATCAATGGCAATTACAATATTAAAAATGCCACATTTTTCTACGCTGAAGACAGTCCGGCACCAGCATTAACAGTGAAGCAGCTGGTCATCAAACAAGGTGAGAAAATTGCTCTGCTGGGCCGCAATGGTGCAGGTAAATCCACCTTGCTACAGGTGTTATCAGGCTTGTTAGAGGCCAAGAGCGGAGTAGTCACCTTGGATGGTGTTGGCATGGCGCATATTGATCCGGCTGATGTGCGCCGTGATGTGGGCTTAATGAGCCAAAACGCGACCCTGTTCCACGGCACTATTCGTGAAAACCTCATGCTTGGTGCGCCTATGGCGCGTGATGATGACATGCTTAAAGCTTTGAATATGACTGGCGCACTGGACTTTATTCACCGACTGCCATCGGGTTTAGATTATGTCATTACTGAAGGCGGTGGTGGCTTGTCCGGTGGACAGCGGCAGTCCTTATTGTTGTCACGTTTGTTAGTGCGCAACCCCTATGTGGTTTTGCTTGATGAGCCAACGGCAGCGTTGGATGACACCACAGAAAAACAGTTCCTCAACCAGCTTAAACCTTGGGTTAGCGATAAAACTCTGATTGTGGCAACCCATAAAATGAGCATCGTAAATATAGTTGACCGGATTATCGTGGTTGATAATGGCCAGGTTGTCCTGGATGGACCTAAGGCTGAAGTCTTGGCCAAGCTTTCTGGGCAAACCAAATCGAGCGCTAAAGCTTAAGCTGCATTTATTAGCTAAAGGAACATCTATGAGTAATATTGCTCAAGACGATCAAGTTATTCTGCTTGATTATGATGAAGACAAGCGTCGTTACAATGACCAAGTTGACGAGGCGGAAATTGTTAAATCGTCACGTATTATTTGGATTTTTGTTCTGTTATTAATCAGCCTGATAGTCTGGGCGTATAATGCCCCTCTGGTAGAAGTTTCCAGAGGCACGGGAAAAGTTGTCCCCACATCTAGAGAGCAAGTGATTCAATCGCTCGAAGGCGGGATTATCTCTGAATTATTGGTCAGGGAAGGGGACATTGTTGAGGCTGGTCAGATATTGGCCCAGTTGGATTTAACTAAAACCGAAGCCAACGTTGGAGAAAGCAGTGCGCGTTACCGTGCAGCATTAGCCAGCATTGCCCGCTTAGAGTCAGAAGTGAATCAAACTGAACTCATCTTTCCACAAGAATTGGAAAACTACCCGCACCTGATCGAAACAGAATCGCGCTTATATACAACTCGAAAAGAAGGCTTAGATGAGTCCCTTGCGGGCCTGCGTCAAGCACTTGATTTGGTACAGCAGGAACTACGTCTCACCCGCTCACTGGCACAAGCAGGCGCGGCCAGTAACGTGGAAGTCTTAAAACTGCAGCGTCAAGTCTCTGAATTACAGCTGAAGGTCACCGATCGACGCTCAGAATATATGGTGCAAGCACGTGAGGAGTTGGCTAAAGCCAAAGCCGAAGCAGATTCGTTAGAGTCGGTGATTCGCGGGCGTGAAGATTCACTGTCGCGCTTAACCTTACGCTCACCAGTGCGCGGTATTGTCAAAGATGTCGCTGTTACTACTCGTGGCGGTGTAATTCCACCGAACGGGCAGTTGATGGGCATAGTGCCTTTGGATGAACAGTTGCTGATCGAGGCGCGTATCTCACCGCGGGATGTGGCTTTTATTTATCCAGGCCAAGAAGCTAACGTTAAAATTAGCGCCTATGACTATTCTATTTATGGCGGGCTAGAGGGTGAGGTCACTTTAATTTCACCGGATACGATCCAAGATGAAGTCAAGCCCGAGGTGTTTTATTATCGGGTCTTTATTCGCACAGATACACACGAACTAATGACAGAAAGTGGCACTTCCTACCCTATTGTGCCGGGTATGATTGCCACCGTAGATATTAAAACTGGTGAGAAAACTGTGTTTGACTACCTTATGAAGCCCATCAATAAAGCCAAAGAAGCCATGAGTGAGCGTTAATCTTTTTTGGCGGAACATATAATTAATTAAATATATTTAACTCCTGGGAATACGGATTTTTTTATGAATTTCAATCGGTTATTACTTAAAGCAAAAGAAAAACTTGCAGCTGTGCTGAGTGAAAGTCCCGTGCAAAGTTTTTCTGCAGAGCACCCTGAAAGTATTTTGTTTTTTGTTGCTTCAAATGGACGAGAAAGAGCCCATGTGACAATTGCTACAGGGGCGAGCTTTGAGGAAAGCTGGGCCAGTGGCGTTGCAGCATTAAAAGGTTGGCGCTTGAAAGGGGCGCAGACTCCGGTCTGGCTGCGGGTCGAGGCTGTACACAGTATTGAGACGCTGACTTGGCAAAACCTACAAGCAAGGTTAAAGAGAGCGAAACGTAATTATTTTCGTTTTGGTATAGCCTTAACAGCTGACTTTAAAACTGCAATGCTAGAGCATGAGCTGTATGCCAATGCGCTCCTATATAAAACAGATATCGGCGTAGCAACAGCCAATGCTGTGAATCTTAAACACTACGGAAAAAAACGCTTCGGCCGTGAGCTTGAGTGGCCTGTCCATGAGCAGGATATGATTTGGCGCTTTAAAACTCGAGCAGTATTCACCGATGGTAAAGAAACACATATCATTGAGCATGATGGGCGTAATAGCGGTTATCGCCTTGTAGAAAAGTGGGACAAAGAAACAGTTACCGATATTGTTGAGACCAGTACAGAATACTTGTCCAAGCAGGTAAAGAATGATGGAGAGTACCACTACGGCTGGTTTCCATGCTTTGACCGTGCTATTCCTACCTATAACGCTTTGCGCCACGCCAGTTCCACTTATGCTCTGTTAGAAGGCTGGGAGGTCACCCAAGAGCGCAAACACAAGCGTGCCATTGATCGTGCGCTGGATTACTTAACACATCAATTAATCAAAACAGTTGAGCTGCCTGACGGTACAACAGCTGCTTTTTTGATTGATTTGGGTGATGAAATTAAATTGGGTGGAAACGCTGTGTGTATTTTGGCCTATGCCAAGTATACCGAGATTACCGCAGACAATACGTACTTAG
The DNA here is from genome assembly GCA_964522975.1 of uncultured Bacteroides sp. Lineage (GTDB taxonomy): Bacteria > Bacteroidota > Bacteroidia > Bacteroidales > Bacteroidaceae > Bacteroides_E. Next base: position 4,276 of record CAZFXK010000081.1, read on the forward strand.
AGCTTATGGAACAGTTGGCGGCGGGCATTGTATTTATGCAAAAGCCAGATACCGGTCAGTATGTCCATATTCTCAATTACCCAGACCTCAGCGTAAAAGCGGAGCATCGTATTATTTATTATGACGGTGAAGCCGCTTTTGGGTTGATGCGCTTATATGGTATTACTAAAGATCCGCGTTGGTTAGCTTCAGTCGAAAAAGCTTTTGATTACTTTATTGAGAAGGAGCATTGGAAAGCCCATGACCACTGGCTCAGCTACTGTGTTAATGAGTTGACACTATATAATCCTGACCCTAAGTATTACACCTTTGGTTTGGATAACGTGCGTGACCATTTAGACTTTGTTTTAACTCGCATCACCACTTTCCCAACCCTGCTTGAGCTGATGATGGCTGCACAACGCATGATTGAGCGTATGCAGAATAATGCTAGCGTTGCACATTTGCTGGATAACTTTGATGTGGACAAGTTCTACCGTGCGCTTGAGTACCGTGCACGGTACTTGCTGAACGGTTTTTTCTACCCCGAAGTGGCGATGTTCTTTCAAAATCCTGCACGCATTTTAGGTGGGTTCTTTATCCGTCACCACACGTTTAGGGTGCGAATTGATGATGTTGAGCATTATTTATCTGGGTATGTGGCATATAGGAAGTATTTAAAAAGTGCTAAACGACAGTTACCAGAGCAAAGTCAACCTCCGCAGCCTCGCAAACCGAGGGCTTTACCGTCAGATAAGGTGCTGATGCATGAACAGCAACAGGATGTGGCAAGTAAACGGATTGGCTATTTGTGCTACCCAAAAACACCAAGGCACTTTTTAGAGGTCAGTGAGGTTGCAATGCAAGCGCATACTAAAGGTATTGAGCTTGTGTATTTTTCTTATAATGATTTTGACTATCAAAGCGGCAAGATCAAAGGTTACTTATATAAAAATGGTGAGTGGGAGCAAGGCTACTACTCTTTACCAGCGGTAATTGATAATGCGCCGGCCAACAATAAGGCACAGCGAGCCATTTATGGCCGCTTACTAGAAGTATCTAATCTGCTGTGTCGTTCTATTGGTGGAAAAAGTAAAACTTTGCCACTGATTTATAACAGTGAAAAATTACAGAATATTTGTATTCCCAGCATTGACTTCTCATTTGTTGAGTTTGTTAGATTTTTAGAGGAAAACAATAAGGTTGTTTTAAAGCATAAAAGGTCGAGCCAGGGTAAAAACATTTCTCTGATTGAGAAAAAACAGAAAAATTACTTAGTACGTAATGATGAGTTGGCATTGACACTAACCGAGGCAGCGTTAGAGGAAAAATTTAAAAAGCTTACCTCGAAAAGCTGGATGGTGCAGAAATATATTGAAAGTATTACTCCAGACGAAGGCTGCCCCTTTGATGTTCGCGTTACTGTTTATCGGCAAAGTGATAAAAACTGGGTGGTAGCGAACCCTTATGTGCGTGTTGGTAAATCTGGGATTAGCTCAAACTTGGCTACGGGGGGTAGTTCGATTGATGCAGAAGGTTTTTTGCAGGAGCTCTATCCAAAAAAATTCAAAAAAATTATCAGTAATTTAACTAACAAAGCACTTGCAATAGCTACTGAATTACAAAAAGAATATGACTTTCAAATAGATGCAGTAGGCTGTGATTTTGGCATTGAGGATGGGGAATTGTTTTTATTTGAAGTTAATTCATATCCAGGTATGAAAGGAAATATGAAACAGGCAGCACAATTAAAGACTAACTACTATGTGAGTTTTTTTAAGTAAGACCTTATTGTATTATTATTATTTGGAATAGAGTATGTCAAGTCATATTGAGATTGTTGCCGCAACAAAAGAAAATTCATTATTACTGAATAAAATTATAAATCAAGGCGAAAACGATTACCGAGACTCACCGTACCTTAAAAAAGGTATTTATAATCCCGTTTATAGGATGTTAATAGACGAGGCTAAAAAATATGATCTCACTGCAGTTATAAGAAAAAATATATATCTAGAGATTTATAGTAAGGGGGAGTTAATCTCTACTTACTCCCCAAATACACCGGACCTATCGTTAGCTACTCGAAGGATTGTTAATAACAAAGTTTTAACAAAAGCTTTTCTTGATAAAGCGAAGCTACCTAACCCCACAGGTGCTTTATTCATAGACTATGATAAAGCTTTAACTTATTTTAATAAAAAAAAGAATAAACAGGTAATAAAACCTAAAGTAGGTAGTGGGGGTAAAGGTGTAACGGCAGGTATTGATAATAAAGTTGATTTTAAAAAAGCCTGGGAAGTAGCAAAGCAGTCTTCAAGTGAGATTATTGTTGAAGATTTTATAGAGGGGGATGAGGTAAGGGTTTTTGTATTAGGAGGTAAAGTCACTGCAGCTATATGTAGATTACCTGCATTTGTTATTGGTGATGGCGTTCGCAATGTGTCTGAGCTTGTGGAAATTAAAAATAAAAACAGACAAAATAATCCAACCTCCAGAATTTATCCAATTAAATCTTTTGGCTACCTTGAGCAGATGCTTAAAAAAGATAAAAGTTATATACCTAGTAAAAATGAATATGTACGCTTGTCTACGGTCTCAAATATTGGTTTAGGTGGGGAAAGTGTAAATATACTTAAATATTTACACTCGTCGACCATCGAGTTAGCTGAGTCGGTATGGAAAACTATACCTCATGCAACACAGTTGGGGCTAGATATTATAGCAAAAGACTTTAGGACAGAAGCTTATGATAATGCCTATGTGATTGAAGTTAATGCTGATCCTGCCTTATCTACTCCTGTTTTCTGTATGTATGGCGAGCCAATGCCAGAATTACCTAAACAATTAATAGAGTATTCTATTAAAGCAAAGCATAGTACCTCAGGGCGTTTACGAGATAATAGCGCTAAAGTGGCGAAAATTTATGATGTTGATTTTAATAAAAAATTCTATCCGAAAAATAGTTTGCCGCTACAGAGCTGGCTGATTCGCGAGGCGGCTTATGCAAGAGGCTTATTTGTAGATATTATAAGCCCTGCAGTTACGTTAATTTGTAATAAAAAGAAAGAAGTGTGCTTTATTAATGGGATGTGTGGTGAGACACGTTTTTCCACTCCTTTATCTACAAGCAATAAACAGGCAACGAAAGAGCTGTTAAGTAAAGCAGAAGTAAACACCCCTCTTGGTAAACTATTTAAAGTGGCAGATAAACTGAAGGCTTGGGAGTATGCAAAAAACAATCTTCCAGTAGTTTTAAAACCGCTATCTGGTTCCGGGGGAAGAGGGGTTACAACTAATATTATTTCATGGGATGAGTTTAATTTCGCCTGGAATGATTTAGATAATAGTTCAATACGTAATATAATTTGTGAGGCTTATATTATAGGGAAAGATTACAGATTGATTTGTATTGGCGATAAACTTTCTGCGGTAACGCAAAGAGTACCAGCATATGTTGTTGGGGATGGTGAGAGTAATATAAATGAGCTTATAGATATTAAAAATAATGCTCGAAAAAAACTACCTTATTTTGGTTCGCATTTAATTAAGTTAACTAATAAAAATATTTTTGATCTAAAGAAGAAAGGTATTGATACGTATTCAATTCTTAAAACAGGTCAGTACTTAGAGTTTGATGAGGTAGCAAATATCGGTTCAGGAGGTGAAAGTATTGATATGACAGATGTCGTTCACCCTGACTGGGAAAGTATAGCGGTGAAAATAAGGAAAACATTATTTAATCCTATACATGTGGGCATAGATTTACAGGTTGAGGATATTTCCAAGTCTCCAAACGAGCAAAAGTGGGCAGTTTTAGAAGTTAATAGTAACCCAGAGTTCGGCTTACAACATTTCCCATTTAAAGGAAAGCCTAGAGATATTGCTGGCTGTTTATTGGACTATATTTTTAATATTGAAAACTACCAACCAGAGGTCGTTTCACGTAAAGTCACTTTAATAGGTAAGGTGCAGGGTGTAGGGTTAAGGGTTTGGTTGAAAAATAATGCATCGCTGCATAGTGTTTCAGGTTATGTGGAAAATTTAGCAAATGGTACTGTACAAGCACTCCTAGTGGGCGATAAAAACTCAGTAGATCAGTTGATTAATAAATGTTGGACAGCAACAAGAAGAGCTAAAGTAGATCAGGTTGAGGTTAGTGAAGTGGAAGTGGCTGAACTATATGAATACTTTACAGTAAAGTAGTGCTTTAAATATTTATAGAACCTTTTTGGTTTTTATTTTTTAATAGGATGGTTTGAATAGTAAAGCAGCATAAAGATACCTAGTTAAATAAGATGTTGAAGATTTTACATTATGACAAGGTGACGCTTGGCTCTAAAAAACAAAATAGAAATTTACCTCATCAGGTTGTTTTACCTGACGGCTGAGAAAATAATTTTTAGTAGGGTGTATGAGCAAAATTAAAATTACGATACTAGCTGTTTTATTTATTTCTATTCTAGCGTTTCAGTACCTAACTGCAGAAGAAACCGGTGGCTGTAAAGAGCTGGTGTTTAAACAGCTGGAACATCTACCGCATAAGGTTGAGTCTTACCCCTTTAGGGTGTGGTATGCCACAGAGGGAGAAAATGCGATAAAAGATCAGGCTGTTGCTGTTTCTAAAAATCAGCAGCCTGTTTTTATTGATGACCTTCTTGTGCAGCTGCATGCAGCGGATGCCTATTACTCTAAACAGCTTGGCTTACAGCCCCCACTGTCTAAACAACGCTATAAAAAAGCTAAGTTTGTTGATGTTTACATTGTGAATATGTCTAGGGGCAATGGCGTAGCTTTTGATGAGGTCATAGCCTCTAAGCCTCACCGAGGAGAACCCAGTTATTCATGTGGAGTTAAGTTTCATGTTAATAAAAATATTGACCCAAAAAGAAACGTAACCCCAGCGCATGAGTTGTTCCATATGTACCAATATGCAAATTCAATGTTTAAAGCACGCTGGTACTTAGAGGGTATGGCCCGTTGGGTTGAGCAGGCTTTTAGGGGGGTGAGTCCTCGAGATTTAGCAGCTGATGCCCCTAATAGCTGTGTTGACGTGTATAACGAAAGCTACTCTGCTTCACGTTATTGGCAAGATTTAGCTAAAAGGAAAAATGCTGATGATATTGTGTTAAGTCAAGACTATTTACAGCTTAAGTACTCTAATGAAACCCCTGTTTTTAAACAGGCTACTTTCAAGCACGGCGCGATTATTTCTGATCTGTTCCAAGTGTTGGAATCTGAAAGTATTGAAAGATCAAAGGAGATAGGCTATTCAAAATACCGCTGGCCAGAAAAAGTGCAACGCTCTGCGGATTTTAATGAGTATATTTGTGATGCAGTTGAAAGTATTGAATGATTTTTTTAAATATATTTAATTATTAAGGTGCCTGTGTACTTTTACCTATTTAACTTAACTCGAGCTCATATTGTAGCGTCACTCTTATGTTTTGTTTTGTCAAAGCTTTTTTTTCTTATTGCTATGATTTTGCCATGGAAGATATTGGCAGTGGTGTCTGGAGCAGGGGCAGGGTATTTTAACTATCTAAATATTTTTGATAGTTTAGATGTTAAAACGCAAGTTGCCTATCTTGGTGGAATTGTTGTACTTTTTTTTATACTGCATTTGTTTTTAGATTTTTATTTTGATTATCTGGTTGGTAAAGGCGCTGATCGAGCCATTGATAAAAATAATAAAATAGGTCTTTTTAATAATTATCGTGCTTTTGCTAAGCGTATTTACACGCATGTTGCAATTTTTTTAGCCGCTTTTTTATATTCTGTTTTAGTACTTATATTGCTTGGCTTTATTTATCCATCTTTAATTTTAAGTTTTCTAATTTATAGCTTTACTTCTTTATTGGTTTTTATCGCTATTGTGCGGGGTTTTAATGTCACAGCACATGTGTTTTCTAAATGGAAGTCTTCTGTATATAAAATTTGGTGGCATTTAGGTTTTGTTTTTAGCTTGGTGTGGGCTGTAAGCGACTATTTGCAGGGTACTATGCCAAGTTTTCTGATCGCTTTTGTATCACTGCTGTTATCACGGCAAGTTTTTGTCATGATGACGGTGATGATTAGTAGCGGTCACTATATTTATGAAAATCGTGTTAAAGCAGGGCAGGTATTTTCTCCAAACCCAAACCGCGAGTATCAAGTTCAAGCTAAATTGAATATTGATTTTGAACGCCTATTACTCGATATCGAGCAGCAGAGCTGGGTGGCTGAGATTTATGCTGAGTTTTCTGCAGTAAAGTTGCTTGAGTCTGTTGCAACGTGCCACTTGGTTGAAGCAGGCAATGTCGCTTATATAACTGTTGTACCTAAAGATTCCGCTAAGGATGGCGTGCTGCTTAAGGTCTTTAATAAAAGTCGAGAGGCTTTAGCGGAGCAAGAACTTATCTTGTTAAAATCATTGGGTGCTGATTGGCCTTTTATGGAGTTATTAACCACAAAAAAAGTAAATGATTTTTTTGTCACAGTCTGCCGTTGGCCCGCGGCTAGCCAATGGTTGCAGGAAACAGAGCGGGTTAATATCTCGCGCAAGCTGAGATGCCAAATGCTGTCTTGTGTGTTGGATGAAGATGCTATTGAGTTTTACCAACGCTCACAGGTCGGGCTCTATGATCGCCTACAAAATGTGACTTGGAATCATTTGCAATATTATTCAGGGGCGCGCGCAGAAAAAATACAATGGGATGAGTTGCCGGCTCATTTACAAGAGATTTTAACGTGTGTTGCCGATCTTCCGAGTCAGCTGTGTTTACGTTCAATCGTCGGACGAATGACTTTTGGAACCACGGAGTATCCTAAAATTGCCAACTTAACACGCTGGGCTTGGGAGCCTTTAGGTTCAGGTTGGCCGCTCAATCGACTCAAACAGCTCGACACTGCTTTGTCGGAGGTTGGAGCATTGCGCTCTGAGCTAGAAGGTGTTGATCCAGATAAGGTCAAGCTTGTTGCAAGACTGTATGAATTTGAACGCCGCTACCGTGATAAAAATTATTCTGGTGCAGTTAATATACTCATTAATTTGCTTGCGAATTATCAAGAAATGAAATCAGCGCACCAGCAAGCGAAGGTTGAGCTTCAAGCATAGCGCGACAGGACGCAGCCCCTTTCCCCTTATCCCCAAACTAACTGTGCGTTTATGCGTAAGCGTAACAGCAACCTCACCTAGCACAACTCAGATCAGCAGTTAGAGCGCC
>CAZFXK010000082.1:0-11246 GCA_964522975.1 uncultured Bacteroides sp.
GAGACTGGGCTGGTCTTTCTTTCGGACGGGGGTTCGATTCCCCCCGCCTCCACCATCAGTAAGCAAACTTATTTTAAATATAACTTCAAACTCATTGTCGTAAATGATTACCTTTTCCACAAATTCATTGATTAGCTGCTTTGTTGAAACAACATCACAAGCTTTTAGGCTTCTATAACGCTCCTGGAGGTAAGCTAATATCATTTCTTTTGAAATGGTATTAGCTTTAGCTTTTTGTTCAATCTGGCGCATTCTAGACACCAGTATGGCCTTTTCTGCTTCTCGCTGGGATAATCGTTTCGTCATTTCGATAGAACCGGCACCTTCTTCAATCAGATTCAACATATTATTTATTTTTACCTGAACCTTAGTAAGCTCAGCTTTGAGATAAATAAGCTCTTTGGAGTATTCATTCCCCATAATATTAATCTCCTGGTATATCTTATCTACCAGGACAGGAAAGAGCTTCGGGTTTAGTAGCTGCTCTTCCAGTTGCTCAAGCACTTGCATTTCTAATAAATCTTTACGTACCATTTTAGCTTTACACTCGTGTTTACGATCCCGGTTATTACATAAATAATAGTCATATCGTACCTTCTTGCCGTTGGTGCCTGATTTTCCAATCATGGCATATTTGCATAGTCCGCAGTATATTTTTCCGGACAGAAGATATTCCCTGGTGGCACGATTGCGAGCTCTTTCGCCCGGCTTTTTCTCCCGGTTTTTAATTATAGTTTGTACTTTATCCCAAAGAGCCTGGTCAATGATTTGTGGCATTCCCCCGGGAACCCGGATAACCTGGTCATCAGGTTTGTTAATGCGGTGATTTCTTTTTCCCTTAACTTTATGTAAAGTACGATTATAAATATATATGCCCTGGTACTTCTCATTGCGGAGGATGTCAGATATGGAGTTTTTGGAGAAACTCCCACCAGTTTTAGTTTTAAAGCCTTTTTCGTTTAAGTGGCAGACAATGGTATCGTAACTCATTCCTTCCCCGTACATCTCAAAAATACTGCGTACCGCGCGGGCTTCATTCTCATTAATAACATAGGTCTTAGTTTCAGGGTCTACATCATAACCCAGGGGAGGACGCCCTCCGTTATGTTTACACTCCCTGGCGTTAGAATTATGGCCTTTCATTACTTCCCGGCCCAGGTTCAAAGAATAGTAATGGTCAAGGCTTTCAAAGATACCTTCCATCAAGAATGACTCTGGTGTATCATCACATAACATAGGTTGCGTAACATAGATTAACTTTACGTCATTATCATGCAAAGCTTTTTTATAGATAGCTGCATCCCATTTGTTACGGGCAAAGCGGTCAGATTTATGTACCAGTACAACGTCAAATATGCCGGTTCTGGAATCACTAATCATTTGTAGGAATCCTTCCCGGTCATCATTGGTGCCAGTTTCAGCTTCATCCGTGTATACACGTACAATTACACAGTTATTTTGGGCAGCCCACTCCTTAATATCATGGAGCTGGGCTTCAATGCTTTCAGCCCGTTGATTATCGCTTGAATAACGGGCATATGCTGCTGCCCTGGTAACGGAATCCTGCGTCATTAATATCCCACCTCTACAACTTCTTCTTCGTTCCCTAAAGGCAACCCCATCTCTTTTCTTGCTTCTATACAACCGTAAATAGCTTCGTTTATGTTTGCTAATAAGAAGTGGTGCCTAATATCGTATTAAAACATCGCCACGGGCATCAGAGAGCCAGAAGAAAATGTTTATTTATCTTTACTTATATTAACTATTTGTTTTATTGTCCTTAGCATGGAATGAATGTGTCGTGGCGTGACACCTATTTCAGAGGCAAATTTAATAACGTCTTCCCACGTAATCTCATACGCCGACATCCATTCGTCGTCGTTAGTATTATTAACAGCTACCATAAAAGACGAATGAACTTCTAGGGCTGCCTCTAAAACCTCATCCGCATTTATTTCAGAATCTTTAAGATTATATACCTGTATGAATTTATTGCAATTTGCGGGTTTTAAGAAAAAATCTATATCATGGTCTGGGAGAATCCCTAACAACATATCTTCGTCCTTTATAGACTGAATCCGTTCTTCTTGCTCCTTGGTGATTCGTCCTTTTTTGGCAAAGAACTCCAAAACATAGGAATCGTTAATGGGAATTGCTTTTTCAACATAGTTAATTTCTTCACCACTGAAAAGGAGATAATCTAAACCAATATTAAATAATTTAGCAAAGGCTCTCAGTTCTTCCGTGCTAATTTTTCTTTTTCCACTTTCAATTCTTGAAATATAGGTAGAATCCGGAAAACCCAGTTTTTGGGCAACGTATTTTTGCGTCCAGCCACGGGAGAGCCTTTCTTGTTTTAATATTTGCCCAGGTTCGGTTTTCATTAGTATTCTCCTTTCTGACTCGGTACCTAAATACTATTTTATTTTTGCTAATAATGCAAATTTGTTGTTGTAATTTGCGCTTTTAACAAGTATAATTGATAAAAGTGCAAATGAGGTGAAATAATGATTGGAAAAAATATTAGAGAACTCCGATTAACCCATCGTCCTCCAATGACACAGCAAACTTTAGCATTAAAATGCGGTTTTTCTAACTATATCATTTCCAGAATTGAACATGGTAAACGTAAAGTTTCTAGTCAAGAATTAGTTATTTTAGCAAATGCTTTAGATGTTGATGTATCAGAATTATTAAATGAGGGTAGAGAAGAGGTAAGTATCTGATGATAAGGCAAAAGATGACAAATGTACTTATTAAAATCCGAGTAGACTTCAACGGCAATAGGCTGGGGGAACCTGAAATTATAGAAATTATACCAGGGGATCCTCAGGGCCAGCTAAACAAAGCAGCTCGTATTTATGCCCGGATGATAAAAAACGAACTGGCGGCTGCCGTTGAGGAGACAAATTCAGAAGACCAGAAAAGCGAAAGGAAGTCGTGCTAAAGGCTTACCAACCAACCACGACTTCCTAACCCCGCAGCTCCAATAAGGAACCACACGCTTGCATTCATTGTAAACGCGTAAACCTTCTTTAGTCAAGCTGTGGGGCACAAAAAAGGAGGTAATATGATGACAAAACACCAGATGGGCCGCTTTATTCTTACAACTAATGACCTTGATTTCACAACAAAAAGGGTATGGTACTGTTTGGCCAAGAAGTACCCGGCAATGCCCGTAGATTCATTGGCATGGAAAATAGCTGAAGATATGACCGGTCTTTGTGCCGACCTAAATATGAGTAAGGATGCCTTTTATAAATATCTTGAAATTTTAAATCAGTTTTGTGCTAGAAGAAAAACTGAAATACCTTTGGGAATTGGAGGAGAAACAAAGTATGGATGCTAACGAGCTTCAAAACATTCTGAGGGTCAAAGGGGTAAACGCTAAAGGGTATGGTATAATTCCCAAGATTGTAATGCAGGACAGACGATTGTCACGGGATGCAAAGGTTATTTACGTTCATTTACAAAGCCACGCTGTAGCAGGTACCGCTACTTTCCCATCTGTTAAGAAAATCTGTCAAGACTTAGATTTTCGGACGGAAGATACCTTCAGAAGACATTTAAAACAATTAGTCGAGTTTGGTTATATCACAACGGAGCAACAACGAAATAAGCGGGGCAGATATACTGGAATATCATACACTTTAATTGCCCCTAATTCTTAAGGCAAACCAAGGGGGTGTCGGCATGGCGTTAATTGACCTGGTGGGTGGTAGCAATAACTATATCGTTGTATCAAGGGAATTATGTGCAGCTATAGGCCCGGAGGAGGCTATATTGTACTGTGAGCTGGTTGACCAGTACCGTTTCTGGAATGAATGTGGCAAGCTGGACGATGAAGGCATGTTTTACCTGACGGTCGAGCAATTAAAAGAAAGAATCGGGATGTCGGAAGCTACCCAGAGTAGATGTCTACAAAAACTATCAGACCTGGGCTTGATTCAGGCGGTCCGTAAAGGAATACCCGCAAGACGTTATATTAAAGTATTAGAACTCCGACAACCCCTAAGCGAAATTGATTCGAGGAAAGGGGGTTAAGTGAAGTGAATGATATTTTAATTTCTAATGACTCAGGTTGGTTTCAAGTCCCTAACTGGATTTTTGATGTAGACCACGAATTAAGCCCCTATGAAATACTTACATACTTATATTTAGTGCGGTTTGCCTCGCTAAACGAAATATTTCCTAGCTATAATACCATAGCAAGTAGGTGTAATTTTTCTAGGGATACAGCTATAAGGGCTATAGCCGGGTTAGAAAAGAAGGGATTCTTATTAAAGCATTTTAGAAAAAGTGAATCTAACCAAAATATAAGTAATGTTTATGAGCTTACAGTTCCGCAAGCAATTATAGAGCAATTAGAAGTAAAAGCAGAGCAAAGAAGATTAGAAAAACTTAAAAAAGCAGGGGTGTCACAATTTTCGGAGGATGGTCGCTGTCAGCAACCAGGGTGGTCGCTGTCAGCGACTAGGGTAGTAGCTGTGAGCGACCAGGGTGGTCGCTGTCAGCGACCCTATAAAGACATATATATAAACAATAGTAGTAGTAGTAGTAGTAACAACAACAGTTGTCGAATTTTTGAAAATGAATTTGGGAGGCCCTTAAGTCCGATCGAAAGAGAAACACTTCAATCGTGGCTTGATGATTTTAGTGAAGAATTAGTTATCTATGCCCTTAAGGTAGCTGCTTTAGCGGATAATCGAACATTAAAGTACATTCGTGGTATCTTAACCTGCTGGCAAAGAGAGGGGGTGGAATGCGTCCAGGACGTTGAGTTGTTAGAGCAACGGCACCAGGCCGAGAAACAATGGAGAGCGCCTGAAAAACGTATGTCTGGGAGAGAAAAAAACTTGCAAGTAGTGGGGCCGGTATCGGTACCAGATACACCAGAACTATTCATCGAAAATAAAATTTCCCGGGAAGAGATAATTCAAATCTTCAACAGTCACGGCTTAAACCTTCAAACGGCCAAAAAAGCTTTAAAGTATTTAGAAACTCTCGATACTTCAACGATAAAAACAATAGCTGAGACCTTATCGCAAAAAAACAAAAACATTAAAAACCCTGTAGGGCTACTAGAATCTAATCCCCAGGTCATTACAGAAGCAATTTTGTCCGGAAGTTTATACCTTGAAGGCAAGAAACCCCGGGAAGTGCCCATTTGTGAAACAACCGGAAGGGAGTACGCTATTTACGTTCCACCGTGATAGACCGATATTCTTTTCTGGTCATCTCTAAGAAACCTAAAAATCAAAGGAGGAATTAATTTGAGAAAGAAACTTGTAATCACCACGCTTGTAACCCTGTTGTGTTTCGTATTCACTATTCCGGCATTTGCTGCTGTCAACTGGGACAAGGAACCCAAGAGCTATGACGTTAGAGTATTCATTGACAACAAAGACAATGAACTTAGCTTTCCTAAAGGCATGGGCAAGCCCTTTATATCGCTAGGCAGAACCTTCGTACCTTACAGAATCATGTGTGAATCACTGGGAGCGACTGTGGCCTGGGACGCCGGAGCCAGAAAAGTAACTGCTAACGGCAATAACAACACTGTGGAGCTGCTTATTGGCAACCAGGACTATAGCGTAAATGGCAAACAGGAGAGGATGGACGTAGAGCCCTTTATTTTAAGCACTGAAGGTAGAACCTACATACCGGCCCGTTACTTGGTGGAAGGACTTAACTACAAAATAGACTTCGCCCGGGGTGGGAAGGTAATGTACATCGTATCGTTTACCCAGGGCCAGACTGAAACTGAAATGAAAGCGGTTTTAAATGAGTTAGTAAACATGGAACAACCAGTTGAGGAACCGGGGTCAACGGTTAAAAAAGTTGAAATTGATACCACTAAATATACTACTACGACTAAAATTGGTGGGTTCCCTGAATTTTACGATGTTACAGTTGCGCCATCTGCAATAGGTTTTTGTAGCAACGATAAATACCGTTTCGTATGTACCAGCCACCCGGGCTTAAATGAATATTATGGAACAGCCATGATAGGCGGTGAGTACCTGGGTAGAAATGACCAGTTGACTAATACGTTCGCGCTTTACAGTAAAAAAAGAACTTTAACTAAAATAGAACGAGGCATGGTGGCTACATTTGAAGTATTTAACGAAGCCGGAAAGCAGATTTACGACTTGACTATTAAATTTTAAGGGGGAATTTAATGAAAAACTTAAGATTAATAATACTTTTGGCACTTATGATATTAATTCTGCCGGGAAAAGCTTATGCGGCCTTTCCTGAAACCTATCAACTAGGATTGTCGCAAGCATATATAAACCAGCGGACTGGTTACCCTAACTACGATGAAACTGGCCAGTATTTTACTTATGAGTACCGTCAGTTCCCAATGCATCCTAAAAGAAATGCGAAAGAAAAACCTACCGCCCAATTTGCCGTTCGCGTTAACGGCCAGGAAAAGGTAAGAAGCGATGCAGGTTCTAACCTGGATGCGCCCACCACGGCATTAGATGTAGCTTATAATGACAAAATAGAGATTGTGGATTTAAGCAAACCATACGGTAACTATAAACTTCATGGATGGGATTTTCAGTATCGGATTGTGCCCGTGGAAGATTATGTAGGTTCGCATAATATCGATAACTTCAGAAGAAAATTCCCTATTCAGCAAAAAACGTTGAAATCTCAAGGTGAGCTTGATAAGTATTTCCAAGAAGTCATCTGGAAAGAAGCCCAAAAGTTATGCCAGGGCAGGGATGCTTACATCGAGTTGTATTTACAAGTATACGACAATAATCCCAGGGATGGCAGTTATGCGGGTGGTGACAATGGTACTTACGCTTGTATAAGAGAAAAAGATTCCATTCCTCCGTCACAGTTTGAAAAGGGGAATACATGGTATTTCACCACAGTATTGTTAAGAGTACGTCTTCCTGATTTCTTCGTAACCTTGAAACCGAAAACTGATTGGCCGGGGAGAAACGGAGGGGCCTGTAAGGGTAATGCCGGGGAAAAGGTTCTTGTTGAAGCCAGGGTAGGCAATAAGGGTAAAGCTGCCGGAACAACTGATTTCGGTGCTACATGGTTGGGAAGTAAAGAGCTCATCTACTATAAAGACAACATTCATTTAAAACCGGGAGAAATTGTCGAGGTGCCTTTTGAAGTGGTGGCTCCAGGGCCGGGAGAGGAAAGCCGGATGAATCTGATGACTAACATAGACTTTAGAGAATAGGAAAGTGAGGTTTTTTCATGAAAAAAATTAATATTTACGTGATTGTTGCACTATTAATATTTGCTATAGCTATTCCAGCTCTAGCCTTTGAGTTTGGAATAGCAAAGAAAATTAGCCAACCTGAACCCAATAATGTAGCAGTGCAAGGAAATGAGCAAACAGAACCGCAAAATATAGAGTTAGAAGAACCCGGACAAGTAGTAGATATGAATATTTTTGAGGATATAGACCTTGAAAACAAAGTAGACACGAGTTTAGGTAATGAAGCCTTAGCTTTGCAGATTAGAAATGAACTGGAGAAGGGGATTAAAGAAGAAAACTTCTTAAAACACCTTCTCGCTGAGGGGTATATTGAACCGACAGGTTTAGATTCAGGAGATTATTCTGTGATCGTCCCTAACGAAGATTCATATATTCACCGGAATGATACGTGTATTATTCCGGTCATGTTAAGCAATATTAGCGAAAACCCGGATTATGTTATAACACAGGCGAGAGCTGAGGTCGCTGGCCAGGTTGTATATTCAAATAATAACTTATTGATAAAGCGGCACGAATATGAAATAATTCCCCTCGAAATACCGCGGCCTCCTGGTGAAGCTGATAAGACTTCTGAAGTATCTATACAGTTTCATGTAATTTAAAAGCATTCGGGATGCTGTTAAGGAGGGAAGAATTACCGTGAAAGAGCAAAAGATTGAGGTTTTTGACAAAAAGATTGGACAATTAGAAGCACAAAAACAGGCATTAATTGCAAGAGAAAAAGAAAAGGAGCGCAAAGCCAGAACCAGGCGCTTAATTCAAATCGGTGGGATTATGGCTCATATTGGAATTGATTCAGTAGAAAAAGCTGACCAGGTAAAAAAGGCATATGAAGAAAACGTACAATTTAGGACTTATATGGAAAAAATAATCGGTGGCAGCAACTAGATGTTATTTATTAGCCCGGCTCTTTTAGGCCGGGCTTTTTTGTCCGCCGGCCGGAAAGTTTCTTTTTAGCCGGAGTGAGTGAAGAGGCAAATCACTCCACCGGTCGGTTGCTAAAATAGCAGAAGGCAGCTCGTAAAAACGGTTGATATTGGAAATGGAAAATGCTACATTAGAGACAGAGCAAATCGCCGAAGGTTCCGAAAGGCGCACTTATACATTGCTTCGCAATGTGTGCATTGGGGGGATGCCCCCAAACCCCCTCGTAAACCGCAGTTACGCTACCACTTGAATTTGCGAAAGGAGGCCAGCAGCATGGCAATATATCATCTTTCAGCGCAAGTCATAAGCCGAGGTAAAGGCAAGTCATGTGTTGCAGCTGCTGCCTATCGTTCTGGCGAGAAGATTCTTGATGAACGTACTGGCAAAATTCATGATTATACTAGAAAAGCCGGCGTTGGTTATAAAGAGATTTTGGCACCTGACCAGGTGCCAGATTGGGCAGTTGATAGACAGCAGCTGTGGAACCAGGTAGAAGCAGCAGAGAAACGTAAGGATGCTCAAACTGCAAGGGAAATAAATATAGCACTACCAAAGGAATTATCATTCGAGGAGAACATAGAGTTAGCACGTACTTATGTTAACGATAATTTTGTCAGGCATGGAATGATAGCAGACCTTGCCATTCATATGAATGATTTAGATAATCCCCATGCCCATGTTATGTTAACAACCCGGGAGATTACTATAGACGGCTTTGGCAAGAAAAACAGGGACTGGAACAAGACTGATTTTCTAAAAAGCTGGCGTGAGCAGTGGCAGGAATATACTAATGAGGCATTAAGGAAAGCAAGGGCAGATGAACGGATCGACCACCGTAGTTTTAAAGACAGGGGTATTGAGCAAGTTCCTACTGTTCATGAAGGGCCTGTGGCCAGAGCAATGGAAGAGAAAGGAATTAAGACTGAGCGGGGTGAGTGGAACCGAGAAGTCAAAGAAATTAACCAGAAAATAAAAGAGCTGACCGAGGCACAAGTTATTGAAATGAAAAAGTATGAGGAGCTTAAAAAAGAGCTTCAGGCCGAGAAGGATAAGTGGCGCTTCTTCCAGCCGGCAGAAAAAAAGGCAGTGCTTTTAGCTAAAGATACCCTTGGGCGATATGCAGATATGCCTGGCGTCAGACAATCTATTTCTGAATTAAAGCAGGTTATTGAAGACCTGGGAAAACAGAAGCAGGCCATTAATGGTGCTGAGAGGCCCTATGAGACTGCGGAATATTTACTAAATAGAATTGACAGCTGCCGGGATGAGATAAACCAGATGAGTATCAAGGATCGGCTTTTTGGCAAAGGCAAGATGCAATACAAACACGCTCGGGATTATATTGAGACGGCTCAGAAGGAATTACGTAGTTTGGGTTTCACAGATAGAAGCGACCTGAATACTAAATGGCCAGAGTTTAAAGAAAACAAAGAAGCTCAGATTAACGAAATAACTAGGAACATTGCCGAAATAGAGGAATCAATTACTATTTTCAAAGGCGCTGAAGAGGCGTTTACTATGGCAGAACGAAGGAAAGCTGCTTTGGAGTATCGCCACGATACAGACCCGAAGAGTTTCATAAACTTAACCTATGAGGAAGCTAAATCTATAAATGACCTTAATAAAGAAGCCGGAAGGGTATTGCCACTGGATGAGATTCAGGAACTGGCCGGAAAAGGAAAGCTTATTTTAGAGGATAAGCTTCGCTTAGAACGTGCGGGAGAGGTATTAAATAAATATGATATTATGCAGAGTCAATTAAAACGATTAGAAGCGCCTATGGAAAAAGCCAAGCGCTTGGTAATTCAAAATGCCCAGGGCGAATATAGGGAGCTGCTTGGGAGAGCAAGTGATATTCAAGGCACTTTAAGACTAAATATGGTATCTGATAGGACTGATTTTAATCGTCAGGTACAAAGTAATAATGAGGCTATGAAACAGTTTTCAATGTTTACGGAGCAAGGTTTCCTAAAGGTCTTAGATGTAGTTAATAAAGCAGCCCAGGCCGCCGGTAGGGTTCAATATGTTAATCGTGTAAGAGAAAGAGAGTTAGCGGAAGACAGAGAGCACGGGAAACGTAAGCACCGTGGCAACCGGGGATATGAATACGAAAGGTAGTGACTGGTGTCATGAGCATATAACTTGACTTTATATTGCTAAGAGAGCTAAATTAAGTTATCAGTTATTAGCTATACAATTTAGTCTTTATTTAGGGGTGAGGATTTGTCTGAAATTATTAATGAAATCAAAAGGGTATTAAGCAGGATAGAAAATAATCTACACTTTTTTATTGGTAAGAATTATGCTAATAGAGATAATTACCCGATCGATTTCTGTAAATGGACAGAAGAAGTTACAATAAAAAACCGTATTATTTATGAGAATAAAAGTAATAAAGATAGGGAAAAGGCTCGTAGAAGACGGGGGCAAGTTTTTTGGCTGGATTTTGGCATAAATATCGGTTCGGAGTTTAATGATTATCATTTTTGCGTTGTAGTTAAAGAATCATTGTATACCGCAATAGTTGTTCCATTATCAAGTGTAAAGGAAAACACACCTGATTGGAAATTCTCTGAAGAACTTATTAAGGAAATTGGAGAGATAAATGGGCTTCCAGATCCAGATAAAAGACAACATTATGCTCTTATTAATCAGATTAGAGCTGTAAGTAAACAAAGATTAAGCACATTTAAATATAAAGGACAGTATCTAAAGCTTAAATTAGAGCCAGAGCAAATGGATATAATAGACGAAGGTTTACTGTTATTATGTAAACATTAATTTTTCCCTTGTATTATGTATCTTTTTTTGCTAACATGAGTATAGTAATATAAAGGCTAAACGCCGATCGAATTTATTAAAGGCTAAAGCGCCGACCGAATTTATTAAGGCATCTGGCAATTACCAGATGCCTTAATACTTTTTCACAAATCATCATTAATCAGCCTGGATTAAGGGTAATTCAAAAGTCTTTGGCCAACTTAATTCCATGTTTGCTTACTATGTGGTACGCCCCGCCTCCACCAGATATTCTACCATCTATTGATAAAAAGTATTTTATCGGTGG
>CAZFXK010000083.1:0-11157 GCA_964522975.1 uncultured Bacteroides sp.
GGATGATTGCGATCTCTAAGAATAAAGTCTTTTAGATCTTGTTCATGCCACTCAGGAAAATAATGCGAATAATCAAATTTTGTTTTACGTTTACGCCAAACATCAAACACTTCGTTTTGTACAATAAAGCCCATTTCATCACACAAATCCAACAACTCTGGTGCAGGTGGATTGTGGGCAGTACGTATGCCGTTACATCCCATCGCTTTCAATATTTCAAGTTGTCTTTCAATAGCTCTTGTATTTACAGCAGCTCCTAATGCTCCTAGATCATGATGCATACAGACACCCAGTATTTTTAGAGGCTTTCCGTTTAAGAAGAAACCTTTATTGGCATCAAAGTTAAAGTAACGAATACCTACACTTGTGGTGTACTCATCAAGTAATTTATTGTTTTCCTTAATTTGTGTAAGCACAGTATATAAATAGGGCGTTTCAATAGACCATAACTGAGGATTAGATACAGTTAATGACTGTGTTACAATGGTAGAAGTATCTTTCCCTATAGAAAACGGAGCATGCTCTTGTACAACTATTTGTCCATTAGAATCGATTATAGAAGTATAAACCTCTCCATTCAATAACTCATTTTTGTTTCTTATGGTTGTATTAACTAACACTTCAGCTAAAGATTCAGACACTTTCGGCGTAGTAATATAAGTCCCCCATTGATCTACATGTGTAGAATTCACTTTTGTTAACCATACATTACGATAAATTCCGGAACCGGTATACCAACGAGAATTCGGTTGTGCAGAATTATCAACTTTTACAGCTATAATATTTTTTTGATCAAATCTTAAATAAGGAGTCAGATCATAGCGAAACGAAATATATCCATTCGGTCGTTTACCTAAAAAATTACCATTAATCCATACGGAACTATTCATATATATACCATCAAAATCAATATAGAAGGTCTTTTCAGCGTTTAATTTCGAAACTTCAAAGGTTTTTCTATACCATCCTATTCCTCCCGGCAAAGCACCACCACCTGGTGTTGCGGGATTCACTACAGAAAAATCAGCCTCTATGCTCCAATCATGAGGAAGATTAAGTATTCGCCACAAAGAATCATCAAAATCGTCTTTTTCTGCATTTTCTACATCTCCTAGATGAAATCTCCAACCTTCAGTAAAATCAGCAACTTCTCTTACTGTAGTTGATGAAGAACATGAAAAGAGAAAGATCAAAAAAGAAAATAATAGATAATATTGAGTTTTCATATTTTTTTTCATTATAAGATATCTATTTATAAGGGCCGGAAGTTCTTCCGGCCCTTACCTAAGAATTAATATATCAAAGTGATAAGAACTTTTAAAGCTCTCCATCAATGATAGACTGTATAGCATCTGCGTATACTTGTTCCCCAGTTGAACGATTAAACAAACCAGAACCTTTATCCCCTGTATGTCCACTATCCCAATAAATCGGCACAACACCATTTTCTATAGCAGTTTTGGTTATGTAATTTAAATAGTAATTACGAGATTTTATATGATTCGCGTAATCTGATACACCTAATGAGGCTCTTAACATAACACAATACTCCCCTAACAGTACAGGAATTCCTTTATCGACAAAGTTTGTTTTCAGTTTTTCGAACTGTTCATCAACCCAATCTTCTTGTCCCCAAGCAACTGTGCCTGTGCCTGTAAAATCTTTACCCCAAAGAAATACAGAGTTATCTTCCCTCAAACAAAATTCATAAGGATCATAATAATGAACTTCTACCATTACACGATTTGCAACATTATCTGTAGGCATTTTCATATATTTAATCGCATAATCAATATTTGTATTATAAGATTGTACTATTAAGTTACGCCAAGTATTTTTACCTCCTGTAGAACGTACAGCATCAACAAATGTCTGATTATAGGATAACTGCACACTAATATTCTCACTTGTTGGTTCAGTATATCCTGCATGCACTTCATTAGTTCCTGCAAAAAGAAGATGTTCATCATAATCGCGAAAACAAACAGCTATTTGTTCCCATAATGCTCTTTGTTTTTTATTGACCTCGTCTTTCTTTTCATCTGTGGGGTTTTCTTCAAGCCAACCACCATCCCAATGTATGTTGATGATAGCATACATATCATTACTTACACAGTAATCTACAACCTCTTTAACACGAACTAATCGAGCATTTTGTATTTTATAAGTAGATTCATCTTCTATATATGCATTCCATGCGCAAGGAATTCGTATAGTATTGAATCCTGCGGCTTTTACAGCATCTATTAATGTTTTAGTTGCAGCAGGATTTCCCCACATCGTTTCACTAGCAGTAGTTCCATCAGTAGCTTCTAGAGTATTCCCCAGATTCCAACCTAACTTCATTTTCTTTGCTAAAGCTGTTACATCACTTTCCATACCTGCTTTATCGGGCTCTATATATAAATTAGCAGCAGCCTGACGAATTGTAACAGTCTCAGATAAATCGCCTATATTAAATGTTATAGAACCATTCCTTTCGAAAATATTATTATTCTGATTAATTATGAATACTACTGATAAATCAGAGATCGATTTAGTATCGGTTGATTCCAAAATCCAATCTCCATCTATTTCCATTTCGTAAGAACCTGATGTTTGTAAGTTAATAGTAATCTCTTCACCCTCAGCTTTTACATCAAACTCTCTTGTTTCTAAAACAAGTTGGTCTGTCTGTTGTTGCTTTACATCTATTGTCTTCTTAAAATCATTATTATTTGTTTCAACAGTAAGTACAGCATTTCTCACATCTGTCGTTGTATTCTCTTTTACCGAAACAACAATCTTAATAGTACCTATTTCCTCTCCAGAACTTGGTTCTACGGTACACCATGTTTCGGAGCTTGCAATAGTCCATTTTAGATTTGTTTTGATATGAAAGAACGCAGTACTCTCGTCTTTAGGAACAACTATTTCATCCTTAGAAACAATCAATTCCGGAGTAAAAGAGTCCTCATCAGAACAAGCATATCCAGACAAAATCAAACATATACTCATTAGTGAAATTTGAATATATTTTTTCATATAATGAATTATATTATGAAACAAGTTATACTTTAATTATATAAGTCTTTAAACTTCTCTAGTAAGAACTCTTATTTTATTATTATCTCCTTAAGCATAACAGTCACCGTATCCAAATCTTCCACCTCTTTAGCCAAGCCTTCAACATCAATAGCAAATACCATAAGACCATCAGCTTCTTTAGATTCAGGTGAACACCAAACAGTATATGTTCCATTCCCAGAAACAGTAGTATCTCCCGATCCACCACCCCAATATTGTGCAGACCAATCCGCATCTGCGAAAGAAATAGCAGCTGAGTAATTACCCACTGCTCCCTCCTTTAACACAATCCCATCAAGTGAAAAAGTAACGGAGATACTTTTATCAAAAATAAAATCAGAGGTGTTAACAGGAGGATTTGGAGCAGTACTTCCATATTCATTATATATTTCTATTCTCAAATTCCCGTTATCTTCAAGATCGCCAAACACTATTTTGGAATTATCAAAAGTAATACTTGTTCCCTCCTCTTCACTTGATGAAGAAGTCGCTAGCTCAAAATGATAAACCATATAATCAGCATTCGTATCAGAACGCTTGCCTAACCATAAACCTGATAGTTCTCCTGACTCATTCGTTTCAGAACGGATTATGCGTAAAGCTTTATCTTTTGTAGTTGTCAAATTTTGTGAACCGGAAATAACAAAATTAATGTCCTGATTAAAAATTATATTATTACTAGCATCAATTCTATATGTCCCTTTAATTTCCTCGGTTATCCCAGTTGTAAACACATAATTACCTGTTTTTTCTTCCGTCTTTGTCATTGTTAATGAAATATTTCTTATCATATCTTCATCATAATCGTATCCTGAAACCAAATAATCGGCAGGAGAATTCAAATTATTCAAAAACGAACCATCTAGACCAGTCCAATTGTATGGATTATTAACAGATAATTGCCATTTTTTAGTAAAAGTAGACGTTAAATCATCATTAGCATTGCCATTATATGGAGGCTCAGGCTCACCTGCTACCCAATTAGTTTTATAACCTTCTGAAATATAATTAAAACAAGTACCTGATGGAACAACCATTATTTGTAAAAAATCCTCCGAGAGATACAAAATATTGAATCCGGTAGCATTTTTCACTTCATCAGTTCTTTCAACAACATGAAGTGGATAAGCATCAGTAAAACTAATCGTATGATCTTCTGTATTAAGCATATAAGTACCTTGGAAAGAACCTAATCCATAAGCTTCTTGGTTAACTGCTACATTAGCTCCATTTTTTAGATCAAATGTCATTGTTCCAAAATCAGCCACAGCACACATCCATTGATTTCCTTCCCAATCTGCCAACCAATACCATAAGGCATTACCATCATCTCCTGCTAAAGGAGTGATTGCTTTTTTCCAATCCCAGACATCAGCATCAAGATAATTCTCTCCTGAAGCAGTATGCAATGCATCCCAATTATAGGTTTCAGTGAAAAAATACATTGGACTATTAAAACGGCGGCTCACGGCATCTGCATCTAAATCTAGAAACCAAGTTTTAGAATCACCAACTCCTCCGGATAGCATTGTCCAAAGTTCATCATTCACAAAGTCGGCATAGAATTCATCCACATTGAAAAAAACAGGCTCACCATACACTATACCAGCTCTCGTTTCAACTCCAAATATAACCTCATAAGTACCAGGGAAAGGCATATTTAACGTTACCTTTTGTTTTTGACTACGTCCTTGTGGATGTTCCCAAAGAGGAATATACTCATTACCCATTAAACTTGTGAGATAAATGATATTTGGATTTGTAGCGTCATGTTCAATTTTGAAAGCTATTCCTTCTACTAAATCCTCAACTTTTACACTCTCTTTCCCCAAACTATACTCATCTGGAGAGCAAGAAAAAAACATCACAGCAAAAAGAGAAAATAATGTGATTATATTATATCTATTTTTCATAATTACTATTTTTATGTTTATTACCAACCTGGATTTTGAACAAGAACCCCTTTGGATAATGTTATCTGTGTATTAGGAATTTGCATAAATCCTCTTGTTTTCTTTATGTTATCAGCACTAATTACTATTTGATCTTCCGCATTTCCACTCAACACCTTTTGTGTTTGAGCAATAGTATTAGCTGCTACATCAATACCTTGACGAAGTAAGTCCCAATAACGGATACCCTCAAAAGCAAACTCAAAACGACGCTCTTCCATAATGTTTTCCAATGTTGCACTTTTAGAGTTAAGTCCTGCACGTTGACGCACTCGATCAAAATAGGTTTGTGCATTATTTGAACCCAGTTCTGCTGCCATTAAAAGAACATCTGCATAACGAATAATAATATAATCCTGATCTTGAGACATTTGGAAATCCATATCACCACCCGTATCCGACGTTCCATCCGGAAAAGCTGTAGGTGTATATTTCTTAACGGCATAACCCGTATATTCTCTTTGATCTTTTATATCAAAAACTTCATTTATACCTTCTTTTACAATATCAATTATTGATGCCGTCTTTCTCTTATCATTATTTGAAAAAACATTCACTAATTTTGGATTTACAGTACAAGCTCCCCATCCTTTACCATATGGAGACCAATTTGTATTACGTAACCCCATCATTACTAACCAACGATTTCCATCTACCATACCGTCATAATTAGATGTATTATTGAACTTTTGAGCAAAAACTACTTCAATATTACCCTCTCCTGCGTAGCCGGATTTATCCAATGTATTCTTTTCTTCATTAGGTATATAGCTAGATGCCGGCCACAATGACTTAAAATTCTCAACTAAATCATATTCCTGACTATCAATAATATCTTCTAGCCCTGCCAATACTTCAGCTTTTGTTATATCAAGATTATCTTTACCATAGTATCCTGTGTAGAACAAGTAGACTCTTGCGAGTAAAGCTTTCGCTGCAAATGGAGTAACACGCCCATCATTTTCCTCCGCCTCTGCTTTTGGATAAGTATTAGCAGGAATATTATTTGTTGCAAATTTTAGATCTTCAACAATTAACTTATATGTATCTTCAGGATCTGCTTGTGAAACATTCTCTGTTGTTACTCCTGTTAATAGAGGTACACGCTCAAATAGGCGAGCAAGATCAAAATACATTAAAGCACGAAGAAAACGAGTTTCTCCAGCAATACGATTTATCACACTTGTATATTCTTCTCCCCAATCAACTTCTTCCATTTTTTGCAACAATTTATTACATCGAAAAATACCTGCATAATAACTTGTCCATGTCTGATTAAAAATATTATTATCAGAAGGAGATTGTGAAATATCAAAACGGTCTATTACTTGATAATTACGAGCATCAGTATTACCAGTCCCACCGAAACAATCATCCGAAAGCATTTCTGAAGTGAGATAAAAGGATACTCCTCCATCAGAAGTTGTTCTTTGATATCCATCATAACAGCCAACAAGAGCCATTTCCATATCTTCTAGAGTCTTATAAAAATTGTTTTCATTCAAATTTGTCATAGACTCTGTGTCAAGGAAACTATCAGAACATGAAGATAGTCCCAGACCTATAGTTATTACTATTAATATATATTTAAACTTATTCATAGTTTATTTCTAGTTAATGATTAAAATTTAAGATTTACACCAAACAAATAAGTTCTTGGACGAGGATAATATCCTAAATCAATACCTGACACCCAAGATGAAGTTCCATAACCTATTTCAGGATCCATCCCATTATATTTTGTAAATGTAAAAGCATTCTGCACTGAGGCATAAAGACGGCATTGACTGATATATTTCCAATTAATAAGCTTGGAAAAATCGTATCCTATTGTAATATTATTAATACGAAGAAAATCCCCATCATGAATATATAAATCAGAAAATTGCCAGTTTATATTGGTTTCTGTTACACGGGGAATTTTATTAGAAGTTCCTTGTCCTGTCCAACGATTAAGGATTTCGGTTGTATAGTTCGCTTGTTTATTTGTATGATTTCGGTAAGATTGTACTATTTTATTACCAACAACACCATTTGCATTCAAATTAAAATCAAATCCTTCATATTCAAACCCTAGATTAAAACCAAAAGTAAAATCGGGCATACCATTACCCAAATCTGTTTTATCATTTGCATCAATCTTACCATCCCTATTTAAATCAACATACTTCACATCCCCTGGTTTTAGATCAGCTTGTAAAATTCCATTTCCAGCTGTTGTCCAAGCATCAATTTCCTCTTGATTTTGGAAAATCCCAGTAGTTTTATATCCCCAAAAATAACCTATTGCATGTCCATTCTCCGCACGATAAAACTCATCAGAATTATCATATAACATATTAACATCTCCGTGAATAATACCATCTTCAGTTGGGATCTTTCCTACTTTATTCTTATTATAAGCTCCATTTACACCTAAATTATAATTAAACTTTCCAATATTATCTCTCCACGTCAAACCTAATTCGATACCTGTATTCTTTACATCACCGCCATTAATATATGGAGGATTTGTTCCTGCTGTAGCTAAAATAGGTGCTACCACTAGCCAATCTTTAGTCTTTTTTATATAAAAATCAGTATTAAATCCTAACCTACTTCTAAACAAATAGGCATCAAATCCAATATTTAACTGCTCAGAGGTTTCCCATTTTATAGTTTCGTTCGACAAACGGCTCGGATAAGCACCCGGCACATTCGTCTTATTCGTTCCAAAATTGTAATAAGCGGCAGGATTATCACCAGTATAGCCTGTAGAGGCATTTATTGGTGCAGTATATTGATCGTCACTAATATTTTGGTTACCTACTTGACCCCAACTTAAGCGTAGCTTCAAAAAATCTAATATATTTCCATTTACAATGTTTTGCATAAAGTCTTCATTAGTAATGACCCAACCTGCAGAAAATGAAGGAAAATAGCCCCATCTGTGACCTTTAGCAAATTTGGAAGAACCATCAGCACGCAATGTGGCATTAAACATATACTTTTCTTTATAGTTATATCCAATACGCCCAAAATAAGACATACGACGATATTGATGTTCTGGCCCACCACCTACTCCTCTTGTTTCCACAACATTACCATCATCGTCAAGATGAGCTTGTCCTGTTGTATTGTCTAAATAGGCATGAGAAAAATCATTAAACTGAGATAATAAATTCCAGTTTGATGCATTTAAATATGTGCCCTGATAACGAACAGCCTCCATACCTATTAAGGCATTAAACATATGATCTTCATTTAGAATAAAATCGTAGCCTACTGTATTAGTCCAAGTCAACGTATGCCCTTTACTCATATTCTGAGAAGTTGTAGTATGATCTTTGTTATAATCGTAAACTGAGAACTGATAAAAGGGAGTATAATCACGATACTCTGAAGCATAATAATCAAGACCAAAGACAGACCTGAATTTTAAGTTTTTTATAGGCTCTAATTCTACATAAATATCAGCCAATAATTTTTGAGAATCATTTTTATTATTTGAATTATTCATCATCAATCCATAAGGATTACCATCACCGGTATACCAAGGAGAATTACTTGTGTCGTTATAAGGACTATCGTATACATTATTATCACTATAAACAGGAGATAAAGGGGAAGTTATGAAAGCACGACGCAATGTATTATTATATTGGTCTCCCACACTTACGCCTTTATTTTTTATATAGTTGAAATTTAGATGTTGCCCCACTTTCAATACATCTTTATATAATTTATGCTCTGTATTAATACGAAATCCATAACGCTGATAATCTGATACTTCTTTTCCTCCAACAATACCTTCTTGACTCGTATAATTTAAGGATAAGGCATAAACAGAAGATTCACTTCCTCCACTTATGTTTAATGAGTAATTTTCCGTTTTAGCATTATCTTTAAACATCTGATTAATCCAATTTGTATCAGCAAGGCCTTCCATTGATCCAAAATCAATAATGGATGAGCCGGAATTTAATGCCTGTTCATTCATTATTGCCATATACTCATTAGCATTCAAGAGATTAACTTTTCGGGCAACATTTTGTATTCCGTAATAAGCATCAAAAGAAACCTGACTTTTACCTTTAGAACCTTGTTTAGTTGTAACTAAGATAACTCCATTAGCGGCTTGGGCTCCATAAATTGCAGCTGAAGCAGCATCTTTCAAAACATCAATTGATTGAATATCAGCAGCATTTAGCACACTAATATCACCCTCAATACCATCAATAATATAAAGAGGGCCGGAATTTCCTATTGTCCCAAGACCCCTAACCGTAACTTTCATATCAGCACCAGGCTGCCCTGAAGTTGAAGAAATTTGCACACCCGGCGTTTGGCCTTGAAGAGCTTGAAGTGGATTTGTAGTGTTCAATTTAGCCAATTCATCTCCTTTGACTTGTGCCGTAGCACCTGTACTAAGTTTCTTTTTTTGAACTCCATAACCTATAGCAACAACTTCATTAAGTAAAAAAGAACTCTCTTCTAACTCCACATTAATAGTTGATTGCCCATTTACATTTATTATTTGCGGTTCATAACCAACATAACTAATTTCGAGTATAGAATTAGAGTTTACTGAAATAGTATAAACTCCATCTAAATTTGTTAAAGTACCATTAGTTGTTCCTTTTTCAACAACAGAAGCTCCTATAAGAGTTTCTCCTTGTGAAGTTACAACTCCCGTCACTTTATGTGTTCCATTTTGTGACCATAATTCCAATGTGGAACTCAGAACAAGCATCACGACTAATAAGGATTTTAATCCATAAAATCTAATCTTGTTGTCCATCTTTGTTAGTTTAAAATTCATAGAATTAGTATTAAAATTTATTATTCAAAGTTTCAATTACTTCTTTCATTAACAATTAATTTAGAGTTAAGGAATGGCAACACGAATAGCTTCTCCATTATAATCAACGGTTATAGGTGTTGACTCTTTACCATCTCTGAAAACAAATATCACATTTAACTTTCTTTCTTTAGGCATTCCTTGATATTCTCCTTCAATTTTACCTATAGAAAGAGTTTTTGAACTTTCTTCATAAGAAAATTTAATAGTAGCGTAATCTTCATCTTCATAATTATAGTTTGTACCTTCATCTTCATAAACTAAAAACTCCCCATCAGCACCTGTATAAACTTTAATTATTAAATTATCAGCCTGTTGTTGTGTTGTATTTTGTATTTCCTTACCCATAGGAAGAATAGATCCTTCACGCACAAAAAGAGGAATTCTTTCATAAGGTGCATCAATAGTTAAGGTTTGTCCTCCTTTTATAAACTTATTAGATTCAAAATCAAACCAATTAGTATTGCCCGGGAAATAGACTTCACGTGAGCGAGATTTATATTCATACACAGGACAAACCATCAATGATGGACCAAACATATACTGATCACCAATATTATGAGTTTTTGCATCCGAAACAAAATCCATCACCAACGCCCTCATAATTGTATAATCCTCAAAATGAGTTTTTCCAGCCAATGTATAGATGTATGGCATCAAACGATAACGCAAATTGGTATAATATACCATGCTTTTATATGCAGGATGCCCCTCAGGCGAGATATTATATATTTCACGGTAAGGATATTGACCGTGACTACGGAACAAGGGACAAAATGCACCAAACTGGAACCATCGGGTATTCAACTCTCGCCATTCGTTCATATCCTCAGTTCCTTCCTTTGCTATCTCATAGCGCTTTTCAACACAGAATCCACCAATATCCATTGTCCAATAAGGGATACCTGACATAGCAAAATTTAATCCGGCTGAAATTTGAGCTTTCATATCCTCCCAACGCGTACCTATATCTCCACTCCATGTTGCTGTTGAATAACGTTGTAAACCGGCAAATCCAGAACGAGTTAACAAAAAGACGCGTTGATTAGGATTTACACTGCGTTGTCCTTCATAAATGCCTTGTGCATTTGGAAGTGCATATGCATTAAAATACTCGGTAGAAGACCCTAAAGCTGTAGGGTTCATCAATTCTTTACGATATTCCATACTTGCATTCGATAAAATATCCGGTTCTGAAGCATCCATCCACCATGCATCAAACCCTTTAGAGTATAATTTATCATTCATCTGATCCCAAAACATCTTACGGCCTCCTTCACTATAGGCATCATAAAAACC
>CAZFXK010000084.1:0-5317 GCA_964522975.1 uncultured Bacteroides sp.
ACTCCTTATATAATAAAAATGGGGATTGCCTTACTGCTTCTTTTTATATCAATAACCCTTATCGTTCGAGATAAAAGGAAATTTATAAAAGAAAAAAGAGATTCTTCATCTCACCTTAAATCTTAGGTTGCCAACATTTCATTAACAATTTAATGTGAAGGAGAGAGAAAAGGTGTTAGAAGATGGGGGGGTATTAATCTTTCCATCTTAAAATTTTGTTTATTGTTTAGAGGAGAATATATCATTTAAGAAGGTCGTATTTTGTGCGACCTTCTTAAATGATATATGAACTTTTTAATTTTCTTGAATACTTCTGAGCCAGTTGATTTCTTCTGCCCATAGGGATTCATCAGGAGTTTCTAATATGATAGGAATGTTGTCAAAACGAGGATCATTCATGAGCTTTTTAAAGAAATCGGCTCCTAATAACCCTTTTCCTATACTTTCGTGTCTGTCAACGCGACTGCCTAATTCCTTTTTAGTGTCATTCAGATGAATACCTTTTAAGTATTTAAATCCGACTTCATCTTCAAATTCTTTAAATACTCCCTCGTAATTACCTAAAAGATCATAACCTGCACTATAAGTATGACAGGTGTCCAAACAAACACCCACTCTGCTTTTATCTTCAATCTTGTCTATTATATAGCCTAATTGCCAAAAGGCATAGCCTAAGTTGCTCCCTTGTCCGGCTGTGTTTTCAATTACTGCCACAATGGAATTCGTTTTATCAAGTGTTATATTAATACTCTCTGCAATTATATCCAAACATTCTTCTTCTGAAATTTTACGTAGGTGGCTGCCGGGGTGAAAGTTCATCAAACTAAGCCCTAATTGTTCGGCTCTTTGCAGCTCATCGAGAAAAGCATTTCTGCTTTTTTCTAAAGCCTCTTTTTCTGGATGACCTAGATTGGTTAGGTAGCTATTGTGTGGTAAAATATAATCAGATAGTAAATTATATTCTTCGCAATGACTTTTGAATTTTTCTATGTTTTCTTTAGTTAAAGGTTTAGAAACCCATTGTCGTTGATTCTTTGTAAAAAGAGCAAAAGCATTTGCCCCTATTTCATGAGCATTAATAGGGGCATTTTCAACTCCTCCGGCTGCACTGACGTGTGCTCCAATATATTTCATAAATCAGTTCTTTTATTATTAATATTAAGTTGTAATGACTTATATTAAATAACGAAAAAGAGGAAGTTTTGTTTTTATAATTATCTATTCTTTATTTATATCTATGAGGTCACTTACTTCACGAAGATTTTCTTCAATGATAGAATCATCAAGAGAATAATTCACCAAGTCACCTGCTAAAAATTGATCATAAGAAGCCATGTCAATTAGTCCATGTCCGGATAAATTGAATAGAATTACCTTTTCTTCACCGGTTTCTGTACACTTATTTGCTTCACGAATAGTCGCAGCAATAGCATGACAAGATTCTGGAGCAGGTATAATACCTTCTGCTTTGGCAAACAAACAACCGGCTTCAAAAGACTCTAATTGAGGAATATCTACAGCTTCAATTAATTTATCCTTCAGAAGTTGAGACACAATAACTCCGGCACCATGATAGCGTAATCCACCTGCGTGAATGTTGGCCGGAGAGAAATTATGACCTAAAGTATACATCGGTAAAAGAGGAGTGTAACCGGCCTCATCCCCATAGTCGTACATAAATTTACCTCTTGTTAATTTAGGACAAGATGCAGGTTCAGCTGCTATAAAACGGATCTTTGAGTTTTTAGAGTCCTTAAGTTGATGCCGCAAAAAAGGAAAAGCTATTCCTCCAAAATTAGAGCCACCGCCAAAGCAAGCAATAATCATATCGGGTTTTTCTCCGGTCATTTCCATCTGTTTTTCAGCTTCCAATCCTATGATTGTCTGATGAAGTGTGACATGACTCAATACAGATCCTAAAGTGTATTTACAATTAGGAGTTGTTGTTGCTAATTCTATGGCTTCAGATATGGCAGTGCCCAAAGAACCTTGATGAGTGGGGTGAGCAGTTAAGATATCTTTACCTGCACGTGTAGACATTGATGGTGATGGAGTTACTTGTGCTCCAAAGGTCTGCATTATACTTTTTCGGTAAGGCTTTTGTTGGTAGCTTATTTTTACCTGATAGACAGCGGATTCTAGACCAAAAACACTAGCGGCATAAGCGAGGGCAGCTCCCCACTGACCTGCACCGGTTTCTGTGGTGATATTCGTAGTTCCTTCTTGTTTGCAATAATATGCTTGGGCTAATGCAGAATTCAGTTTATGTGACCCTATGGGGCTTACACTTTCGTTTTTAAAATAAATATGAGCCGGGGTACCTAATGCCTTTTCTAAATCATAAGCTCTTACTAACGGAGTACTTCTATAGTTTTTATATCTTTCTCTGACTTCTTCTGGTATTTTAATCCATGCATCAGTTTGATTAAGCTCTTGTTTACATAGCTCTTCTGCAAATATATGCGAGAGGTCTTCTACATTTACAGGTTTTTTAGTTACCGGATGAAGAGGTAATAGCGGTTTATTATTCATATCCGCTTGTATGTTGTACCAAAATTTTGGTATTTCGGACTCTTCTAAAATGAATTTTTTTCTGCGTTCACTCATAAGTAGTTGTCATATATAAATTAGTATTGGTTTCAAAAATACTCTTTTTAATGGAAATGGAGATGTTTTATTTTGATAATTCACGATTTACAAATAAAACTAAGAATAAGGATTAAGGTCTGCTGTGTGTTTGCTTATAAATATCTTTTCCTTATGTTTGTATGTATAAGTAAACTTGACTTAATGAAAATTTATCATAAGTTCTTGCTTTATCAAAATAAATGGTTGAGTCCTTATATTAAAGGATCTCTTAATATTATGCAGTGGATTACCTGTCTATGTTCCATTGCATTGTTCGTTGCTTTGATTTTTGAAAAAGGGTTTACGATAGATGCAGAAGACTTGGTGTTAATTGAAAGAGTTTATAAAACAGTTTGGATTATTTTTTTAATAGATATAACTCTTCCTTTTATTCTCGATTATCAACGTGCAAAGCAGTCCTTCAAACACGTAATGTGGTTAATTAGTCTTTTGTTATATTTAACTCTGATTCCGATTATATTTAATCGTCCTGAGGAAGCAGGCTTAATCCAACAATTTTGGGATTTGACAAATCATCCAACCTTTAAAATGTCTTTACTTGTTTTCTTGTCTTTTTTGAATCTTTCTTATGGATTGACAAAAATGTTAGGAAAAAAAACAAATCCATCACATATTTTAGCCGGTAGTTTTATCCTAATCATTTTAATTGGAAGTGGGTTATTAATGTTACCTCTCTGTACGGTAAATGGTATTTCTTGGGTGGATTCTTTATTTGTAGCTACAAGTTCTGTATGTGTTACCGGCTTATCCCCGGTTGATATCCCAACCACATTTACTTCGCAAGGATTGACTATTATAGCGATACTAATACAGATTGGGGGATTGGGGATAATGACCTTTACCAGCTTTTTTGCCATGTTTTTTATGGGAAATACTTCACTCTATAATCAAATAGCAGTACGTAATATTATAAAAAATGATTCTTTAGGTTCATTGGTTTCTACCTTGGTTTATATTCTTTTTTTTACTTTGGTTATTGAAGGTGTAGGGATGTTTGCCATTTGGAGTAGCATCCATGGCAAATTAGATTTGACATTAGATGAAGAACTGGCTTTTTCTGCCTTTCATGCTATCTCAGCTTTTTGTAATGCAGGTATATCTTCTTTTCCTGATGGTCTAGCCAATCCTTTGATTCAGAATGGAAATAATTCTCTATTTATCTATCTGTCATTATTGATTATCTTGGGTGGAATAGGCTTCCCTATTTTGGTGAATTTTAAAGATATATTCTTTTTTCGTGTTAAGTGGCTTTGGAATTGTATAACTAAAAGACAATGGCAAAAACAAGGAAGGAGACATCTATATAACTTAAATACACGTATAGTTTTAATTACCACTGCAATATTGCTAGTCGTAGGTTTTATCATTATTCTGCTTTTGGAGTGGAATAACGCTTTAGGAGATAAAACCATTTTGGGAAAATTGACACACGGTTTTTTTATGGCTGCGACTCCACGGTCAGCTGGGTTCACAAACATAGACCTGAATCAATTTTATCCACAAACACTTATGATTCTGGTATTGTATATGTGGATAGGAGGGGCTTCTCAATCTACTGCAGGTGGAATTAAAGTGAATACTATTGCTGTAGTATTCTTGAATTTAAGGTCTGTGCTTAGAGGTTCTGAACGGATTGAAGTATTAGGGCGTCAATTATCCCAAGAGTCAATTCGTCGTTCAAATGCTGCAGTAATTATATCATTAATGACTATTTTTATGTCCTTATTGATTCTTTCTTTTTTAGAACCTGATTTACCTATTTATCATTTAATCATAGAGTGTGTAGCTGCATTAAGTACAGCGGGTGCAGGATTGGGAATTACTGAAGAATTAAGTACTATTAGCAGACTTTTTGTTACATTGTTGATGTTTGTAGGACGTGTTGGGATTATGACTATAATGTTTGGGTTTGTTAAGCAATCATGCAAACACAAATATCATTATCCAAGTGATCATATCATTATAAATTAAAAAAGAGTATGAAATATGTAGTTATAGGACTAGGTAACTTTGGTTATGTTTTGGCAGATGAATTATCTTCTTTAGGCCATGAAGTAATAGGGGTAGATATAGATGAATCAAGAGCAGATAGGATAAAAGATCAAATTGCAATGACTTATGTGTTGGATGCAACAGATGATCAGGCTATAGCGACTCTTCCTCTGCTTTCAGTAGATGCTGTAATTGTTGCCATAGGAGAAAATTTTGGGGCTTCAATCCGGGTTGTTGCTTTATTGAAGAAAGAAAAAGTTAAAACGATTTATGCTCGTGCGATTGATGATATACACCAATCTGTTTTGGAAGCTTTTGAAATTGATAAGATATTAACACCGGAAGAAGATGCAGCTTTAAGCTTAGTGCACTCATGGGGTTTTGGTACTTATGTGGAATCTTTTCAAATTACAAGTAGTCATCAAGTCTTTAAGTTTTGCTTGCCAAAAAAAATGATTGGCTATTATGTGCATGAACTAAACATAGAAGAAGAGTTTAACTTAAAAATATTAGGCTTAAAGCGAACAATAAAAGAAAAGAATATTTTGGGTTTGTTAGTTAATACGAATAAATTAATTGACGACTTTTCAAAAGAGGAGAAGATTTTAGAGAATGATGCTTTAATTTGTTATGGAAGTACTGCTGATTTTCAGCGTTTTTGGAAAGCATTATAGAA
>CAZFXK010000084.1:5417-11134 GCA_964522975.1 uncultured Bacteroides sp.
AGTTTCAGAGAGATGTTGCGGAAAATTATTCATATTGATATGGACGCTTTTTATGCTTCAGTAGAACAACGAGATAATCCCGAATTAAAAGGAAAACCAGTTGCGGTGGGGCATTCTAGCAAAAGAGGAGTAGTGGCTGCTGCAAGCTATGAAGCCAGAAAGTATGGGGTTCGTTCGGCCATGCCCTCTATGCGGGCAAAGAAGTTATGCCCCCATTTAATTTTTGTTCCCGGGAGAATGCAAGTCTATAAAGAGGTTTCAAAGGAAATTCATAAAATATTTAGAAAATATACAAACAAAATAGAACCATTGTCTTTAGATGAGGCTTTTTTAGATGTTACTCAAAATAAATATGATATTCCCTATGCCATCACCATAGCTAAGGAGATCAAAGAGAGCATTAAAAGAAATTTAGATTTAACTGCTTCAGCCGGAGTTTCTTATAATAAGTTTTTAGCGAAAATAGCATCAGATTTAAGAAAACCGGATGGTTTGTGTACTATTCATCCTGAACAGGCAATGGAGTTTATAGAAAATTTACCCATTGAATCTTTTTGGGGAGTCGGTCCGGTAACAGCAAAGAAAATGCATCGATTAGGTATTCATAAAGGCATTGATTTGAAATTACATTCTTTAGAATCTTTAGTCCGTCATTTCGGAAAATCCGGACAAGTATATTATGATTTTTCAAGAGGTATTGATTTGCGTCCAGTTGAACCTTATAGAGAAAGAAAGTCTGTAGGATGTGAAAAAACATTGGAAAAAAGCATAACTCTACAGTCTTCAATTATAATTGAACTGTATCATATTGCTAAAGAATTAGTCTATCGAGTAGAGAAAAGCCAATTTAAAGGGAATACTTTAACTTTAAAAGTACGCTTTGATGATTTTTCACAGATTACACGCAGTCATACAATTAATCATTCTCTTTTTGAATTGAAAGAGATTTTGCAAATAGCTAAAAGATTATTGCAGACCATAGAATATAAGCTTCCTATACGATTGATGGGACTATCTGTTTCTAACCCAATTCAGGAAGATGAGTTGGGAGCGATATGGGAACAATTAAGTTTTGAGTTCAGTGATTGGGATTAAGGTTTTTTCTGCATTAAAAAATCAGTCTAATTGAAAAGAATCGCTATCTTTCCAAAAAGGATATTTTTCGCGAAAACGTATTACCTCATTTAAATACAATACATCATTAACAATTTCTTCCTTATTCAATGCAGCTGAGTTTAAATAATAACCTTCAGGAGTATAGATGCAACTAAAGCCATGGTGATCTATTTTATTGCTGTCTTTACCTATCCGATTTACACCAATAACATAGGCTTGGTTTTCAATGGCTCGTGCCATGAGTAAAGTTTCCCAAGCTTTTTTTCGTAAAGTGGGCCAATTAGCCACATAGATAAGTAAATCATATTCCAGATTTTTATTCCGACTCCATATTGGAAATCTTAAGTCATAACATATCAGGAGTTTAATGTTCCATCCATGATATGAGATAATTGGGGATTCGTCTCCTGGAGTAATTATTTTTGCTTCTTTTCCTATGGGAAATAGATGCTTCTTGTCATAGAAGAAAGTTTCTTTATTGGGAAAAACAAAAAAGCCTCTATTAAAATAATGACTTTCATTTTTAGCTAAAAAGCTTCCGGCAATAGCTAAATTAAAGGTAGAAGCCCAATCTTTTAGAGAGCTTATTGTTACCCCATCATTAGTTTCGGCCAGATTTAAATTGTTTAAAGTGAATCCGGTGGTAAAAAGTTCAGGAAGGATAACCAAATTTGTTTTCCCTTTGAGAGATTCTATTTTTTTTTGTGTGGTTATTAAATTTTTTTCCGGTCGATCTTCAATGATTGATTGCTGTATTAAAGATACATTTAGTGTTTTCATAAATCAATTAGTCTATATGTCCAAACTGAAATTTTCAGGGTGTTTTCCTTTGAAATCTTTAAAAAAGAGTTTAATATCTCTCAGTTCTTTATTTATATCTCCGGAAGGAATTATTTTTTTTCCAAGAGTTATGCATTTCTTCTCATAATCAATGGCAGCTAATATAATGGGTACTTTAGCACCTAAAGCAATATAGTAAAAGCCCAATTTCCAATTAGGGTTAGGCTTTCGAGTAGCTTCAGGGGTGATGGCTAAGTGGAATTTTTCATGGTTGGAAAAAACTTCAGCCATTTGATCTACTAATGAGTTTTTTCTGCTGCGATCTACAGCTATTCCTCCCGCTCTTTTGATAAAGAAACCAAAAGGGAAACGAAGCCATTCCTTTTTTATCATAAAATGACTGTCTTTTTCTCCAAGGGATCCATAAAACAGCTTTCCCATAATTAAATCACAATTAGAGGTGTGTGGAGCCACGCAAATAACACATTTGTCATCTAGCTGAACTTGCATATCGGTTTTCCATCCAAGGACTTTTTCGTATATGAATTTATAAATTCTTTCTTTCATGTTTTTGTTATTCTTCGTAACAAAGATAGAGATATTATTAAGATATAAGTGTGCGTATGGTAGGTTATTGTTTGAATTTTATGTGGTTTTCTAATGAAATAAGATTATTTTTGTTGAGTTTTATAAGTAAACCCTAATCAAGGTGAGTTTTATAGAAAAAGAAGAAAAACCACGTTATAGAAGTAAGAGTTTATACACCTTTATAACAATAAAATTGAAATAAAATGATTAAAAGTGCATTGCAGATTGCTAGAGCTGAGTATCAGCCTAAGTTACCTAAGTCGTTAAAAGGAAATGTAAGAATTGAAGAAGGAAAAGCTACTGAATCTGTAGCAAATCAGGAGGAAATAAAAAAACTATTTCCCAATACTTATGGTATGCCTGTTCTTAAATTCGTAGAAACAGATGAAGAAATTGATTTTCCTGCAATTAATGTAGGAGTTATTCTATCGGGGGGACAAGCACCGGGTGGACATAATGTTATTTCCGGCCTTTTTGATGGGCTGAAAAAACTCAATAATGAAAGTAAACTTTATGGATTTATTTTAGGTCCTGCCGGTCTGATTAATCATGAATATAAAGAATTAACAGGAGATATTATTGATGAATACCGTAATACCGGAGGGTTTGACATTATTGGTTCCGGAAGAACAAAATTGGAATCAGTTGAAGATTTTGAGAAAGGTTATAAAATATTGAAAGCACTTAATATTTCTGCTTTGGTAATCATTGGAGGAGATGATTCCAATACAAATGCTTGTGTGCTTGCAGAATATTATGTTCAAAAAAAATATGGAATTCAGGTTATAGGTTGTCCTAAAACGATTGATGGTGACTTAAAAAACAATTGGATTGAAACTTCATTTGGTTTTGATACAGCTTGCAAAGTATACTCTGAGGTCATCGGTAATATTCAAAGAGATTGTAATTCCGCAAAAAAATATTGGCATTTTATAAAATTAATGGGGCGTTCAGCTTCTCATATTGCTTTAGAATGTGCTTTACAGACACAACCTAATATTTGTTTAATTTCGGAAGAAATTGCTCATAAAAAGCAATCTTTAGATGATGTGGTTGAATATATTGCTTCTGTAATAGCACAACGCGCTGCTGAAGGGAATAACTTCGGTACGGTACTTATTCCGGAAGGTATCATAGAATTCATTCCGGCGATGAAGCGATTAATTGCTGAGTTGAATGATTTCTTGGCAGAAAATGCAGAAGAATTCTCTCACATCAAGGAATCTCATCAAAGAGATTATATTGTGAGTAAACTTTCTCCTGAAAATGCTAAAACTTATACTAGCCTACCTGCAACCGTAGCACGTCAATTATCTCTTGATCGTGATCCACATGGTAATGTTCAGGTTTCTCAAATTGAAACTGAAAAACTTCTTTCTGAAATGGTAAATACTAAACTAAATCAATGGAAAAAAGAAGGTAAATATGTAGGTAAGTTTTCAGCATTACATCATTTCTTTGGCTATGAAGGTAGATGTGCTGCCCCTTCAAATTTTGATGCTGATTATTGTTATTCATTAGGTTTTAATGCAGCTGCATTAATTGAGGGAGGTAAAACGGGTTATATGTCATCAATTAGAAACACCATAGCACCAGCTGATGAGTGGATTGCTGGTGGTGTGCCTATCACCATGATGATGAATATGGAGCGTCGACATGGAGAGATGAAACCTGTCATACAAAAAGCTTTAGTTGAGCTGGATGGAGCACCGTTTAAAGAACTTGCAGCTAATAGAGAGAAATGGGCTAAGGATACCTGTTACGTTTACCCGGGTCCTATTCAATATTTTGGTCCAACTAATGTGAGTGATCAACCCACTAAAACTCTACAATTAGAGCAAAAGAATAGATAAACTCAATTTTATAAAATAACCGATAGTGGATGATATCAATTTTCATCCACTATCGGTTTCTTTAATTTATGGTAGCTAAGAAAAAAGGACGAAAAAGACAAGGAATAAAAAAGAGGAAGTCTATTAGTCGCAAAAAGAAAAATAAATCTTTCAAGTTTCCTCTTTGGGTTCACTATGTTTTATTAGGAATGTTGACTTGTCTTTTTTTCTTAGCTTTTTATTATTTTTTCATCTCTCCTTATAAGTATCGTTGGCAGAAATGTTCAGGAATTAGAGCTTATGGAGTGTGTATTCCTGTAGGAAGTTATCTTCATGGCTTAGATGTGTCACGACATCAAGGTGAAATTAATTGGGAGAAGCTCTCTAAAACAAAAGATTTTGAGGTTCCTTTAAACTTTATTTTCATTAAAGCGACTGAAGGAGGAGACTTTAGAGATGAAAATTTCAATAAAAATTTTAGAGAAGCTAAAAAAGCAGGTTTTATTCGTGGAGTTTATCATTATTATATTCCTTTGACCTCTGCAAAAAAACAAGCTAAGTTTTTTATAGAAAATGTGAAGTTGCAATCTGGTGACTTACCTCCTGTTTTGGATATCGAGGTTAAACATAAACAGATGGCTAAAGAGGCCCTTCAAGACAGTTTAAAAATTTGGATGGAATTAATAGAAAATCATTATAAAGTCAAACCAATTCTTTATGCTTCCTACAAATTTAAATCAAAACATTTATCCCATTTCGATTTTGAAAAATATCCTTATTGGATAGCTCATTATTACGTAGATAAGGTAAAATATCAAGGAGAATGGAAATTCTGGCAACATACTGATGTTGGGATTGTTCCCGGGGTTAAAGAGTTGGTGGATTTAAATGTGTTTAATGGAACCTATGAAGACTTAAAAGAGCTTACAATTAAGTGATTTTTTTGTAGTTGGTGTAAAAAAACATAATTTGAAGTGATATAACCAAGAAAAATAGTATATTTGTTAGTCATTAGATATTGTTATATAAAATTAAACATTATGAAAAGATTATTATTTATTTTAGCGACTATTTCGTTGCTTTTTGCGTGTGGTGGTTCTAAAAATAAACAAGAAACACCTCCTGCTGAAGAGGCTACTACTACAGTAAAAGAAACAGTAAAAGAAAAAGCAGATGATGTTGCAGATTTTACTGCAGAACAGTGGGCTGAATTAAAGAAAGAGTACAATGATCTTGTTGAAAAAGCCAAGAAAGAGGCAGAGAAATTTACAGAAGAAGAACAAGCTAGGCTTGATGAATTAAAAAAAGTAATTGAATCAGCAAAAGAGAAAGCTTCTGATACAATAAATGATGCTGCTGAATCTGTTAAAGATGCTTTGAAATAAGTATTATATATTCTAT
>CAZFXK010000085.1:0-11073 GCA_964522975.1 uncultured Bacteroides sp.
TGCATACTAAAAAAGGTGAAGCCAAACGACCTCACCTTTTTAAGATTACGATTTATAACTCTTAGTTTATTCTCCTTTTAGGAGTTAAACTTAAACTATTCCTGAAAACCCCATAAATGCCATAGCCAACAAGCCAGCTGTAATTAAAGCAATGGGAGTACCTTCCATACCTTTTGGAATATTGGACAGACTCATTTGCTCACGAAGGCCTGCAAAAACAATTAAAGCCAAAGCAAAACCTAATGCAGTAGAAAAGGCATAAACAACTCCGGTCAATAAATCAAAGTCTTTTTGTATTACCAAAATGGCAACACCAAGAATACAACAGTTTGTTGTTATTAATGGAAGAAACACCCCTAATGCTTGATACAACGATGGAGAAACTTTTTTTAGTATAATTTCAACCATCTGAACCAAACCTGCAATTACAAGAATAAAAGCTATGGTTTGCAAATAACCTAAATCAAAGGCATCTAAAACAAATTTCTGCAACAAAAACGTAACTATTGTAGCAAGAGTCAATACAAAAGCTACAGCAGCCCCCATTCCTACAGCAGTCTCCACTTTCTTAGATACTCCTAAAAACGGACAAATGCCTAAAAACTGTGACAACACAATGTTGTTCACAAAAATTGCTGATATAAATATTAATAAATATTCCATGATTCCTTAGATTAAGCCTTCTTAAAACGATTAATAAGAGCAATTAAATAACCTAAGGCTATAAATGCTCCAGGTGCCAAAACAAATAACAACATACCATATTGCTCAGAATAAAGAGCTATATCGAATATTTTTCCTGTACCTAAAAGTTCTCTTACCGAACCAAGTATCGTTAGAGCTAATGTAAAACCTAATCCCATACCTAATCCGTCAAAGAATGAAGATAATGGAGAGTTTTTTGCGGCAAACGATTCAGCCCGTCCCAAAACAATACAGTTTACTACAATCAAAGGAATAAACAATCCTAATGTAGCATATAATGCAGGCACATAGGCTTGCATTATCATTTGTAGTAAAGTAACGAAAGATGCAATAATTACAATATAGCAAGGAATGCGGACTGCATCAGGTATTAAGTTTTTCACTAAGGAAATAACGACATTCGAGCAAACCAAGACAAAAAGTGTAGCCAGCCCCATGCCTAGTCCATTTATGGCTGAAGAAGTTGTACCCAAAGTAGGACACATTCCTAAGAGGAGTACAAATATGGGATTCTCTTTAATAATCCCATTCATTAATACTTTAAAATTACTCATAACATTACTCCTTTTTTAATTTGTTTCTGTTGTTTCATTATCAGTTACTGGCGTAGTAGCACCGGTAGAACCCTCAACTTCACCTCCTAAATAAGCCTTATAAGCTGCATTAACGGCATTCAAAAAAGCACGGGTAGTTATTGTAGAAGCGGTAATTGAATTCACTTCTCCCCCATCTTTATCAACAGCTAAAGGTTTATCTCCCGGACTTTTACCTATAATATTACCGGGTTCTCCTTCTTTAAACCAAATATCAGCTTTTGAACCCAATCCGGGAGTCTCGGTATGAGATAACAAATAGTAATTATAAATTTTACCGTTTTCATCAAACCCTACCAGAACCTTCATTTCTCCCCCAAATCCTAGAGAAACAGATTGCACTGCACTTCCTATCCATTTTCCTTCTTTCTTTACTGGATAAATGATGAAGTCTACCACTTTCGTATCACCTTGCGTGTTAAAAATAGTATCACTTTCCTCTACCGGATTATTATCAAACTCCGGGACAACATTCATCAGGGCTTCATTCAATATTTGCATATTTGCTTTTGCTATAGGCTCTTTAGTTAATTGATTAAAGTAAGCTAAAAGAGCTACAGCCAAAACTGTTACTCCTGTTAAGACTAACAGCATATTTTTTAACGATGAATCTAACTTTTTCATTTTTTCTTAGCTACCTCCCCAAAGCGTTTAGGTTTAAAATAGGTATTTATTAAGGGCGTAAATGCATTCATAATTAGAATAGCAAAAGACATTCCTTCCGGATAGGCTCCAAACTGACGGATAATGATGGTTAAAAAACCTATAGCCACCCCATAAATAATCATTCCTTTAGGAGTCATAGGAGATGTTACATAATCCGTAGCCATAAATATGGCCCCTAAAAGCAATCCTCCGGTCAATAAATGAACTAATGGTGATGCATAAATCAATGGATTTGCTAAATGCATAATTCCTGCCACTACAAATACAGTAGCTAATATTGAAAAAGGTATATGCCATGTTATTATTTTTTTCCATAACATATAAATCAATCCTAAGATTAAGGCTATTGCACTCACTTCTCCAAGAGAACCTGCGTTATTTCCAAGTAAAAGATTGATGGAGTCGGGTAATTGATCTAAGGAAACACCGGGAGCACCATTAATTACACCTTTCATCAAAGCTAAAGGAGTAGCACCTGTAGTAGCGTCAGTATATGACATTAATTGACCAACTGCCGGCCAGGTAGTCATCTGAACAGGGAACGACAAAAGCAAAAACACTCGACCGGCCAGAGCAGGGTTAAACGGATTATTACCCAATCCGCCAAAAGACATTTTCCCTACACCTATAGCAAAAAGAGCCCCAAGGATTATAATCCAAATGGGTAAGTTTGAGGGTAGATTAAAAGCCAATAAAACACCGGTGATAATAGCTGATCCATCCGTGATTGTTGTTTTCTCTTTCTTTAATAAAAACTTGGAAATAGCCCACTCAAAGAAGATACAAGCAGCAACTGAAGTTGCTGTAACAACTAAAGCGCCTATACCAAAAAAGACTAAAGAAACAATAAATGCGGGAATAAGTGCTATGAGCACTCCATACATATTTTTCTGCACACTATCTCCACCATGAACGTGAGGAGATAAAGAGACGGTTAATTTATTACTCATATTCTTCATATTATTTTGCTTGACGTCCACGAATGATTCCTCCTACTCTATCTTTACCTAACCGACAATAATCAAGCAATGGACGATAAGCGGGACAAGTATATTGACAAGAGCCACACTCTATGCAATCCATAATACTTTCATCCTCCATACGCTCAAAATCTCCATGTTCAGCTAATGCCGCCAGCAGATAAGGTTCTAATCCCATTGGACAAACAGAAACACACTTAGCACAACGAATACAATCTTGACTTTGTCCTCTATAGGATTCCTTTTCAGTAAAGATTAATAGTCCAGACGTTCCTTTAACAGTAGGAACGGTTGTAGATGTTATGGCTTTTCCCATCATAGGTCCTCCGGAAACGATTTTTCCGGTATCTTCGGGAAGTCCTCCAACAGCATCAATTAATTGTTGAAGAGGTGTACCTATGCGAACCTTAAAGTTTGAAGGCTCTTTCACTGATTTACCGGTTACTGTTACAATACGTTCAAATAAAGGTTTGTTTTTTTGAACAGCCTCGTAAACGGCATAAACTGTAGCAACATTCTGTACTATAGTTCCTGTAGTAATAGGTAGTTTTCCACTAGCTACTTGTCGTTTTATTACAGCCTCTATGAGTTGTTTCTCTCCTCCTTGAGGATATCTAACCTTTAGTGGAATAATTTCAATGCCTTCATGATTTGCTGCCGCTTTTGTCATTAACTCTATTGCATCGGGTTTATTATTTTCTATTCCAATGAAAGCTTTATTTACATTAGCTGCTTTCATCAAAATAGAAAGTCCAACCAATATCTCTTCAGTTTGCTCTATCATTAATTGATGATCAGCAGTTAAATAGGGTTCACACTCAACCCCATTTACTACGATATATTCGGCTTTCATAGAAGGAGGAGGTGTTAATTTTACTCGAGTAGGAAAGCAAGCACCCCCTAATCCAACGATACCTGCATCTCCT
This sequence comes from uncultured Bacteroides sp., assembly GCA_964522975.1. GTDB lineage: Bacteria > Bacteroidota > Bacteroidia > Bacteroidales > Bacteroidaceae > Bacteroides_E. Next base: position 3,871 of record CAZFXK010000085.1, read on the forward strand.
ATTTTTTCAATTATTTCTTCTGAAGATAAATTGCACTCTTTAATAAGTGTTTCTGACTGGTCAATGGATTCTTCCCATTCATCACCCTCAACATTTATTATGATTGCTTCTTTAGGATAGCCACTGGTATCAATTACAGAATCCACTTTAAAAACCTTTCCACTCACAGACGAGTGTATGGGAGCAGAGATAAATCCTCCGGCTTCTGCTATTTTGGTTCCAACTTTAACTTCATCACCACGTTTAACTAATGATTTTGCAGGAGCTCCAATATGTTGACTCAGCATAATGGTGACTTGTTTTGGAACATCCAATGCTCTAATGGGTTGATTAGCAGACAATTTATTCTCTTTTGGATGTATACCACCTCTTGAAAATGTCTTTAACATAGAGTATTTATTTTCTTAAGTTTAACTTTTTATTATTCTGTTGCATCACCAGACTTCTGATCTTCTACTTTTGGAGCACTCTCCTTGTTTTCCAGAACGGATTCCTTTTCTTTTGTTTTAACGGCTGCCTCTTCTTTTTTTACACGAGGTTTTCTAACAGGAAAATTAACTTCAATAATTGCATTCTGTGGACAGGCTTCCACACATTTACGACAAAGTTTACACTTATCATAGTCTATATAGGCTAATTTGTTTTTTATCGTAATAGCATCAAAAGAACAAGCTTTAACACAGATTGCGCACCCAATGCAACTCACCTCACAAGCTTTACGTGCAACAGGTCCTTTATCTTCATTCATACAGGAAACATAGATACGTCTGGAACGAGGACCTTTAGGACGAAGCTCTATAATGGAATGAGGACAAGCCGTGACACAAGCATTACAAGCCGTACATTTTTCCTCATCTACTTCAGGCAAACCTGTCTCCGGATTAATATGAATAGCATCAAACTTACAAACAGATACACAATCACCAAAGCCTAAACAACCATACGAACATGCTGATTCTCCTCCATATAGGGAAGATGCGATAGCACAATTTTTAGCTCCATCATATTCATTCGTTTTAGGGCGATGCTCACAAGTTCCATTACAACGAACAACAGCTACCATCGGATCTTTTTCTTCAGCATCAAGTCCTAAAATTGAAGCCACTTGGCTCATTACTTTAGCCCCACCCGGTGGACAATTTAACTCCTCCAATGAATCTGCAGCAACACAAGCCGTAGCAAAAGCACTACATCCGGGATAACCGCATCCACCACAATTAGCTTGAGGCAAGACTTCCGCAACTTTTTCAATCCGTGGGTCTTCATAAACGGCAAATTTCTTAGATGTCGCATAAAGTATAATAGCAATAACTAGAGCTATTACTCCTAACGATATCACCGCAATTAGAATCACATTCATACAATTATTGATTTATAGGTTTTATAGTAAATGAGAATTTTTTTTTCATATAGCTTTGATTCAACCAAAGCCATATATAATAAGGTATTAATGTACTTAATGCAATCAAAGCAGAAATTAATTCATTTTCAATCCAATGGGCTAAAATAAAAAGAGATAGAACGACTAATAAAAAAGGATAAACAAAAGCCCATAAAACAGCTTCTAATCCTATAGAAAGTGCGCCAACAACCAGTACTTTATCACCAATTTGATAATTATTCGACGGGCAATTAATTTCTATGATTTTCTCTTTGCTTTCTGCTGAAGAACACATCCCCTTAGCACTACAAGAGGCACAAGCCGTAGTTTGTATAATTTGAACAAAAACCCTCCCATTCTTTACGCTTTCCACAGTTCCAACGTGTTGTATTTCTTTAGCCATTTTGCAAAGTCGATATTACAAATTGAGACAAAATTAATCATAATTTACAAAAAAAAAAGTTTTCTATATGCATTTATATCTAATTATTATTAAAAATATAAAGTATAAAAAAACACACATAAAATTCAAAATCATCTTATGTGTGTTTTTACTACTAAACTATATTTATAAAAAATAGTTAAATTACCATCTATAATTTAATCCAAAACTTAGCAATTCTTTTAATTGAAAATAACTTTTACCATCAACTCGTTTTGCACCATCATCAAATCGGGCATGGACAAATAAACGAGTTGAAATATATCTGTTGAGAACAAAATCTATTGTATTTTCCCATTCAGCTTCTACCCTTTCATAATTCGTAAAATAGTAAAGACGTGAATCAAGTCTTATGGTAGAAATTATATTCCAGGAAAAACGAACATCTACTTTTGAACCCACATCATGTAAAAACTTATCTCCCTCTTCTAATCCAAATTGGGTTTCATCGACATCTTTATTTCCAACATATTTCATATTATAGGAAGCTGGGGACATAATAGCCGAAAGATCTACTTTCTTGTTTTTGTATTTATAATCCATACCTAAGTTGACAGACAAGTTGGCAGGAGCCAAAAAAGCAGAAACCTTATCATTTGAATTTTTTTGGTAATTATTGAAAAATTGAGTTTCAAAGTCTGCTGAAATTGTATAATACCAATTTGAAGCAGCTCGTATACCTAATTTACTAGTCAATCGTAACAAATCGGTATTTATTCTGTATTTACGTATTGAATCAGAAGATATCGTATTAAAACCAACTTTACCCTCAAAGATATTTTCAAATTGCACCTTATTCTTATCATCATACTTTAACGATAATTTTAATTGTCCCATTAAAGAATTCGTACTCTCTCCTCCTTTATGCCAGTTTTCTGAAATATAATTTTGCGACAATTGGAGTGAACCATTACCATCTGAAGTCCACCAATTAGGTTTTCGCACTATTAATATGGGATCTTCCGGTTTTGATTTTTCTTCTATAGGCTCAGGCTGGAACAATTTAAGAATGGGTGTTTTCAATGTTTCCTTTTCGGCTGTAACAAATTCATATTGTACACTATATCCCATAATTTGATCTTCACTTTTTTCCACAAACTCGGGATGATCAATATATAAAGCTAAAAGAGATTTGTTTACTGCTTCATCAGCACGTTTGAAGCTTGTAAATCGCAAAGTGTCAAAGGGAAGAAATTCAGAGGTTGGGTCTTTTAAAGTTTTGATTCCATCAAACTGCCAGTCTACCTTAGAATATTCTCCCATAGCCGAGCGATAATAGGTGATGGGAACAAATAATTTATAGAAATTAGGATCAGATTTTATATATCTTGGAGGCACAGAATCATGATTTAAATAATCCAACTGACCAATATATTGATTATATAAATAAGATACTGTATCTAAACGAACCCTACCATGTTCATCTCTATCCAAGCGCAAGAAAAAATATTTCTGCATAAAAGAGGATAATTCTTGCTCAACAGCTTGTTTTACTTGATAATCGGTTGTTTTAGACAGGTTATTAATAGCAGTAACCTTGACTCCTATTGGAAGGCTAAAAATAAAAGAAAGCACAATGACCAAGTAATGTCTTTTCATAAGGCTTATTTTATAACAAACACACTTAAAAAACAGTGTGTATATTTTAGTACAACTACTATTAAATAATTTGAAATTTCACGCTTGTTTTGAAAAATTTAATTGACATTTCAAAATAGGTAGTAAATATAGAGAAAAAGAACCTTTTAACAAAAGAATGATTCTTCAAATACCTTTTTTAGTATTTTGTTCATCTTATTAAGCTTTGTTTCTTCTTTTTTTTAATAACTTTGTTCGTTTGAAATAAGTTGTTTGAAATACTTATTTTATATAACCGATTATTATATCAAGCAAAACAACAGATATACACTTATGGGAAAAACAAAATACATATTTGTAACGGGAGGTGTTGCTTCCTCACTAGGTAAAGGAATTATTTCCTCATCAGTAGGCAAATTATTACAGGCAAGGGGTTACAAAGTAACCATACAAAAGTTCGACCCCTATATTAATATTGATCCTGGCACTCTTAATCCTTATGAACATGGGGAATGCTATGTTACTGTAGATGGTCATGAATCTGATTTAGACTTAGGTCATTATGAGCGTTTTTTAGGCATTCAAGTTACAAAAGCAAACAATATAACAACAGGTAGGATATACAAAAGTGTTATAGATAAAGAAAGACGTGGAGACTATCTAGGTAAAACAGTCCAAGTTGTACCCCATATTACTGATGAAATCAAACGTAATGTTAAACTACTAGGAAAAAAAGAAAACTTTGACTTTGTTATAACAGAAATTGGTGGAACTGTTGGTGACATTGAATCATTACCCTATATAGAAAGTTTACGTCAGCTAAAATGGGAATTAGAAAAAGACACCTTATCCATTCATCTTACTTATATCCCATATTTAGCTGCAGCAAATGAACTAAAAACAAAACCCACACAACATTCAGTAAAAGAATTACAGTCATTAGGAGTACAACCTGACATCTTAGTTTTAAGAACTGAACATAATCTTTCCTTAGATATAAGAAAAAAAGTAGCCTTATTCTGTAATGTAGATGTGGATGCAGTTGTACAATCTATTGATGCACCTACCATATATGAAGTTCCTCTACTAATTCAAGAACAAGGTTTAGATGAAACCATACTTCGAAAATTGGGAATGCCCATTGGTGAAAAGCCAGAGTTAAAACCTTGGCGAAATTTTTTAGAAAGAAGAAATAATGCTAAAGAAACGGTGAACATTGGATTGGTTGGAAAATATGTAGAACTCCCTGATGCTTATAAATCCATATTGGAAGCACTTACTCAAGCAGCCACCTATAATGACCGAAAAGTAGAGATTAAATTCATTCAGTCAGAGCATGTTACAGCTGAAAATGTAGAAGAAAAACTCAAGAATCTTGACGGAGTTGTTATTTGCCCCGGATTTGGACTTCGTGGTATAAATGGCAAACTTATTACTGCTGAATATACTCGTACAAATGACATACCCACTTTTGCCATAGGATTAGGTATGCAGTGCATTATTGTTGAATTTGCACGTAATGTCTTAGGCCTTAAAGAAGCCAATTCTACTGAAATAGACGAAAAAACACCTTATAATGTAGTAGATATTATGGAGGAACAAAAATCTATTTTAGAAACTAACGGAACAATGCGATTAGGTGCATACGAATGCATGATTCTAAAAAAGACAAAAGCTTATGAAGCTTATCAAAAAGAACACATTCAGGAAAGACACCGACACAGATACGAATTCAATAACGAATACATGAATGATTTTGAAAAAGCAGGTATGATTTGTTCAGGAATCAATCCCGAATCTAATTTAGTAGAAATAGTAGAAATACCTACTAAAAAATGGTTTTTAGGTGTATCTTTCCATCCTGAATTTGGAAGTACTGTTCTTAATACACATCCTCTTTTTTTAGCTTTTATAAAAGCTGCTATTCGCAAATAAAAACATAAAACATATTTTTTGAAATGGACAAAAACACCATTACAGGTTTAATATTAATAGGATTATTATTAATTGGCTTTAGCTGGTTCAGTCAACCATCAAAAGAGCAACGTGAAGCTATGCAGCAGTATAATGATTCCATAGCTGCAATACACCAAGAAGAAAATGCACTAAAGCTAAAACAACAAGCAGCTTTATCCCAGGAAGTGAAATCCTCAAAAATAGATTCCTCCTCTATTTTTTATTCTGCTAGTCAGGGAAAAGAAGAGATTATTACATTAGAAAATGAAGTAATGAAAGTAATGATTTCAACATTAGGTGGTAGAATTACTTCGGCTCAATTAAAAGATTATAATGACCAAGAAGGGAAATCATTAATCCTTTTCGATGAAAAAGACTCTAAACTGAACTTCAATTTTTATAACGTAAATGAAATTATACAAACTCAAGATTACTTCTTTACTCCTATCTTAGCAGAAGATAAAAAAGTAACCATGCGCTTGGCTGCTGATGAAAATAGCTATATTGATTTTATTTATGAACTTAATCCACAGACTTATCTTGTTGACTTCAATATTCAAGCACAAGGTATGCAAGATAAATTAGCAGCAACTAATTATGTGGATATTGACTGGAGAGAACACGCCCGTCAACATGAAAAAGGGGGTTCTTTTGAACAACGGCTTTCTCGCTTAACATATAAACTTCAAAATTCAAAAACAAAAGATTTATCTCCTGCTAAGGACGAGAACAAGGATATTGAAGAAAAAGTAAATTGGATTGCATTTAAAAACCGCTTCTTCTCTTCTGTATTTATTGCAGACCAAGGTTTTGATAATAGTAAATTAGATTCTAAAGTAGAACCCGAAGGATCAGATCATGTAAAAGATTATGCTGCAGAAATGAAGGCTTTCTTTGATCCTAACGGAGTAGAACCTACAACCATGCACTTTTATTTAGGCCCCAATCATTATAAAACATTGAAAGCGTTAGATAATGATAGAGCTAAAGTTGACCAATGGGACCTAGATAGATTGGTTTATTTAGGATGGCCCATTCTTCGATGGATAAATAAATGGTTCACCATCAATATTTTTGATTGGTTATCGAATTGGGGGTTAAATATGGGAATTGTTCTTCTTTTCATGACTATTATTGTGAAGTTGGTCGTATTTCCTGCTACCTGGAAAACTTTTATGTCTTCCACTAAAATGCGGGTACTAAAACCTGAAATAGATAAGATAAATGCTAAATACCCCAATGAAGAAGACGCCATGAAAAAACAACAAGAAGTCATGGCTCTATATAGTCAATATGGAGTTAGTCCTATGGGGGGATGTCTTCCCATGCTATTACAATTTCCTATTTTAATGGCACTTTTCATGTTTGTACCAAGTGCCATTGAATTACGTCAAGAGAGCTTTTTATGGGCAACAGACCTATCCACATATGACTCATTTATAAATTTACCCTTTAACATTCCTTTTTTAGGTAGCCACATTAGTTTATTTTGTTTATTAATGACAGTAACTAATATTCTAAATACAAAATTCACTATGGCACAGCAAAATACGGGAGCACAACCTCAAATGGCTGCAATGAAATGGATGATGTATTTAATGCCAGTTATGTTCTTGTTCATATTGAACAGTTTCCCTTCGGGACTAACTTACTACTATTTCTTATCTACTTTAATTAGTATAATTACTACTCTTGTCTTAAAGAAAGTCATCAATGAAGATAAAGTATTAGCAGGATTGGAAGCTAACAAATCAACTGAAAAGAAAACATCAGGATTTGCCGCTCGATTAGCCGCTATGCAAGAGCAACAAGAGAAACAACTAAAACAGCAACAAAAAGGAAAAAA
>CAZFXK010000086.1:0-10920 GCA_964522975.1 uncultured Bacteroides sp.
ATGGATTCGAACCACCGTAGGCGTAAGCCAGCAGATTTACAGTCTGCCCCATTTGTCCACTCTGGTATTTGCCCTACAATATTTAGTCGTTTTATTTAAAAACGCGTTGCAAAGATAAGGTTAATTTTTAAAATTCCAACTATAATGAATCATTTTTATTGCAGTTATGGCGCATTCATCTCCTTTGTTTCCTAGACTTCCTCCCGAACGATCTTTAGCTTGTTGCATTGTTAATGTAGTGAGTAATCCGAAAATAATAGGAACATCACTATCAATGTTCATTTGTGTTAATCCTTGTGTAACACTAGAACATACATAGTCAAAATGAGGGGTTTCCCCTTGGATAACACAACCTAAAGCAATGATTGCATCTACATCTGTGTATTCTATCATCTGGTTCGCGCCAAAAGTAAGTTCGAAACTTCCGGGAACAGTTTTTACCAAGATGTTTTCATCTAATGCTCCATGTTTTTTTAGTGTGTTTATTGCACCTTCCAATAGAGCTCCGGTAATTTCGTTATTCCATTCGGATACTACAATTCCAAACTTCATTTCCTTGGCATCAGGAACTGTCTCTGGATTATAATCGGATAGATTTTGATATGCAGTAGCCATTATTACTTGTTTTTAAGCAAAGAAGCTTGTTCGATGTATTTTTCCACATCCATAGCTTGATATGAATTAAAGTACTTCTCTTTTATTTGAGTAAAAGCATCAATGGCTTTATCATATTTAGCCTCTTTTATGAAGATTATTCCTGCTTGTTTCAAGAACACAGGACTAAGTGTATTGTTGTCTGCTTGACTTGCCGCTTTCATTAAATAGGATGTTGCTTTATCTAAATCTCCAAGCTCTGCATAACAGTTGCCTGCAGCACCAATGATGGACGGAGCAACCATTTGATCTTTCGCCTTGAATTTATTTAGTGCTTTCACAGCCTTCTCGTACTCACCTAAGTTTTGGTAGCAAATACCTGCATAGGCATTAGCTAAATTGGCCGCTTTTGTACCACTATACTGATCGGCTACCTGTAAAAAGCCCTTAAAACCGATACTATCTCCATTCAATGCCATTTCATATTCTCCTCTTTCAAAATAAGCTTGTCCTTTGAATAAAGCAATTTGTGCTTTCTTTTCACGAGGGGCGGAATAAAGATTGTTGTAAACCAAGGTTCCTGCTATGATTAAGATAATTGCTATAAACCCACCAATTAATAGTTTTTTGTTTTTAATAATAAAAGCTTCCGAGCTGGTTAATGCTTCTTCCACATTAAGATGATCTTTTTGCTTATCTTTTGCCATTGTGTTATAATTTGTTTTATTTTAGCTTAATTTCAAAGAGCAAAAGTAGGTTTTTTCTATTGATAAAAGAAATTTCATTCTATTTTTTTATAGAGCTGATAAGAAACTCTAAAAAACTTCCTATTTTTGTTTATTATACTCAATTTATATGCTATTAAAACGAATATCCATCCTTAATTATAAGAATCTAGCTCAAGTTGATTTAGCTTTTTCTAAAAAACTGAATTGCTTTGTAGGAGAAAATGGAATGGGAAAAACCAATCTATTAGATGCTATTTATTATCTGTCTTTTTGTAAAAGTAATACAAACCCCATCGACTCTCAAAATATTCTGCATGATGAGGACTTCTTTATGATTCAAGGAATCTATGAAACGGCATTAGGAGAGGATGAAGATATTTACGTGGGTGTAAAGCGAAGGCAGAAAAAACAGTTTAAACGAAATAAAAAAGAATATGAGCGTTTATCTGATCACATTGGATTTATACCCTTAGTGCTGGTTTCTCCTTCTGATTCGGTTTTAATTGATGGAGGAAGTAAGGAAAGAAGGAAGTTTTTAGATGTGGTTATTTCACAATATGACAAAGAGTATCTTGAAGCGTTGATTCGTTATAATAAAGCTTTAGAGCAGCGTAATGCCTTGTTGAAAAGTGAGGAACCCGTTGAACCTGAACTTTTGTTGGTATGGGAGGAGGTTATGGCTCAGTATGGAACTTTGGTTTATCAAAAAAGAGCCCGGTTTATTGAATCTTTCATCCCCATCTTCCAGTCGTTTTATTCTACCATTTCCCAAGAGAAGGAAGCAGTACACCTTTCCTATAAATCTCATGCGGAGGGGAAAGATTTATTGCAAGAGATTATAAATAGCAGGCCTCGGGATTTTATAATGGGCTATTCTTTAGTGGGTATTCATCGAGATGATTTATTGATGGAATTAGGCGATTTTCCGCTTAAACGGGAAGGTTCGCAAGGGCAAAGCAAAACGTTTTTAATTGCGTTGAAATTAGCCCAATTTGATTTTTTAAGTCATACCGGAACCGTTGTCCCATTGTTATTATTGGATGATATTTTCGATAAATTAGATGCTGCCCGAGTAGAACAAATCATTAACTTGGTTTCGGGTAGTGAATTTGGCCAAATATTCATAACAGATACCAATCGTCAGCATTTAGATAAAATCCTCATCGATGCTGATACTGATTATGAATTGTTTTTTGTTCAGGATGGTTTCGTTAAAAAAATATCCCATGAAGAAAAATAATGCGGCATCAATAGGTGATCTGATTCGTAAGTATTTGCGTTATGAAGGACTAGAAACCCCCTTGAATGAAAGAAGATTAATACAAGCTTGGGATGAAGTATTAGGTTCATCCATCGCTGCTTATACTCGAAAACTATACATTAAGAACCAGATTCTTTATGTCCATTTAAGTTCTGCTCCTTTACGGCAAGAACTGATGATGGGGCGTGAAAGGTTGATAAAGAGTTTAAATGAACACGTAGGCGCCACTGTAATAACCAATATTATTTTTAGATAAAAGGTGCAAATCTATAACTTGGATCTATCTTCTTGAGTGTGAAGTTTCAACTTGCTTTAGTCTAAGTTCCCGGTGTTTTTATAGATGGATATTATTGCGTTTCTTCTTGAATATAAAAATGAATGAGTTGTTTTATTGCTCGCTGGCATACAGGGCAGAAAGCAGGAGCAAAATTTGATCTCATTCTACAATCATCAGCGGGTCTATATATTTTATTGGCTCTATAGCCTGCACCTTCATATACTCCAATGGGATAAGACTCTTTTTCATTCATAGGGGTAGGGATGGGAGTACGTGGATCCAATAAGTTTTTCCACTTCGAGTCAAAATCAATAAGTGTAGTAATATTTTGTGCCCATGGCTCAACAGATAGTGAATAGATTGTTTCATATGGGTCTTCTTCATAAAAATATTCATCAGCTAAGCCGGCAAAGCTGTGTCCAAATTCGTGGACTACAACCGGCATATAGGCTCTATGCTTGGTGCTTGTTATCGTAAAGGAATTAAAGATGCCCCCACCTCCATACTGCTCGGTATTAGCTAGTACGATAATATGTTCATAAGGAATGCCGGTTAATGCGTTGTGAATGGCTTTTATGTTTTTTGTGGTTAAATAGCGGTCTGAGTAAAAGGTGTCAAAGTGTGAATTAAAAGCAGTCTGTTTCCATATTCCTTTTTTGGGGTGACTGATTCCACTATCTGTTGAGGGAACGTGTACAGCTATGAGATTGAAGTGGTGTTGCAAGGATTTTAAAGGCTCGTGGTAAAATAAGCTTTGGACTGCTTTATTTGCATCTTGGTAGAATAAGCTATCCTCTTTCTGCGTATAACCTTCGGAAACAATTACGACATCTATGCAATTTTTGGGTTCTCCATTCCTGACTAAATACCGAAAATCGTGCTTGCTCTTCTTTCTTTTGCGAATCAATATGTCTTTTGGGTCAATGAAATGAGTTAGTTCTGTACGTACATTTCTTTCATTATCAAATAGTTTTACCTGTATGCTTGTCTTTTCTTTAGGAAAAGGAAGGAGAATGGTATGCTCAAACCCTTTGGTTATCATTTTTGCTTCCGGTAAGTCTAACCACTCGTGGAAAAGAGATGAAAAAGTGGTTTTGTAGATACATTTTCGGGTCTTTTTACTATACATTACAAGTTCGCCATCACCGACTAAGGGGAAGGTTGCTAGATTATTGCGACGGCCGGCCCATTTGGGAAAACAGGAGATTTCATCTATTGCAATAGATTGTTTTAATGCATCTCCTATCCATAGATAATCAATGCGTAAAGTCTTATCTTCGAAATGTTCAGAAAAAGCCTGTGCTTTAATAGTAAATGTAAAAACTATTAATAAAGTAAGTGATGCTATGAATCTTTTAGTCATGATTGTTTTTATGAATTAACAGAGATGATGTAAAAATATAAAGGAATTCAATAATGAGAATCATAAAAATAAAAAAAGTCTACATAGTTTAATCTTCAGTTCCTGAATTTAATATTGAAAATTTCTATTTTAAGCTATAAAAAATATATCTTTTGTAGTATTTTTATGAAAAATATTATAAACTGTAGAATTATATAAAATTATGGGACATCACCAGCTCGATAAATTAGATGAGAGAATTTTAAGTATGGTATCTGAAAACGCTAGGGTACCGTTTTTAGAAATAGCTCGTGCTTGTAACGTTTCAGGAGCAGCCATTCATCAGCGTATGCAGAAGTTGACAAATTTAGGGGTAATCAGAGGATCTGAATACATCATTGATTCTGAAGCCATAGGCTTGGATACTTGTGCCTATATTGGGTTATATTTAAAGGATCCTGAATCTTTTGAAAAAGTGATAGAAGAGTTGAAAAAAATACCCGAAGTTGTAGAGTGCCATTTTATAACAGGACGTTTTGATCTATTCATTAAACTTTATGCTGCGAATAATCATAATTTAATGAATATCATTCATCAAAAACTGCAACCTCTGGGACTAACCAGTACAGAAACTTTAATTTCTTTTCGGGAAGTATTCAAAAGACAAGTTCCGGTAGTGATTGAAGATAACAAATAAATTAAGCTTTTTTCCGTAAGTAGGTTGCAAAGGAGTATGCCTGTTTGTGTTTGTCATCTATGGGGTGATCTTTGCAATCTACTTTAATCCATTCTTTAAAGTCTATGACCGGAAAGAACACATCCACCTTTTCAGCGGCTGCTTTCACAAAAGTTAATCTTAACTCATCGGCAAGCTCAATTGCTTTTTTATAAACACTATATCCCCCAATGATATATACTTTTTCAGTTTCAGTACAGGATTTTAAGGCTTCATCCATTGAAGAATAGACTTCTGCTCCCGGATATGATAAGGTGGGGTTGGAAGATAAAACTATGTTTCTTCTGTTGGGTAGTGCTCCTTTGGGTAATGACTCAAAGGTTTTTCTTCCCATAAGTATGGTGTTACCTGTAGTAACTGCTTTAAAATGCTTCATATCATTAGGTAATCGGAAAAGAAGCTCGTTTTTATATCCAATACCGTTATTTTTATCTATGGCAGCTATGATGACTATATATGGCATGGTGTTTTTTGAGTTGTTTAATTAAACTGATACCTTTCCCGGGATATGGGGATAAGGGTCATAATCCACTAATTCAAAGTCTTCAAATTTGAAGTCAAAAATGGATTTTACTTCCGGATTGATTTTCATTCTAGGGAGTTTACGAGGAGTTCGTGTCAGCTGTAATTTCACTTGTTCCATATGGTTAGAGTAGATATGTGTATCCCCTAATGTGTGAATGAACTCTCCGGGTTTCAAGCCTGTTGCCTGAGCAACCATTAATAGTAGTAATGAATAGGAGGCAATATTAAAAGGAACTCCCAAGAAAACATCTGCACTGCGTTGATAGAGTTGTAAACTTAGTTTTCCATCGGCTACATAAAACTGGAAAAGAAGATGGCAAGGAGGAAGATTCATATTTTCCAAATCTGCAACATTCCAGGCACTAACAAGTAGCCGTCTTGAGTTAGGATTAGCTTTAATCTCATTGATGACTTGACTTATTTGATCAATGTGACCTCCTTTATAATCCGGCCATGAGCGCCATTGATATCCGTATATATGTCCCAGATTTCCTTGTTCATCGGCCCATTCATTCCATATACGAACGCCGTTTTCTTGAAGATATTTTATATTTGTGTCTCCTTTTAAAAACCACAAAAGTTCATGAATGATAGATCGTAAATGGAGTTTTTTAGTGGTAAGACAAGGAAATCCCTCATCTAAGTTGAAACGCATCTGATGACCAAATACACTAATGATACCGGTTCCCGTACGATCTTCTTTCTTTATTCCTTCCTGAAGAATGCGATCTAATAGAGATAAGTATTGTTGCATGTTTTTTATCCTTAATTTTTTTAGTTCTAAAAAAGAGATTAACAAAGTTATAAAAAGGGAGTAAATAAGTGGGCAAACCAACCCACAAATTTTTGCCAATTAGTTCTGCTCTTCCAGAATTCTTGGTCTAAGGGAATGCTTTTGGTCTTATCTTCTTTAAATAAATCGGATAATTCCTTAGTTGTTCCCTCGTCAAAGATAAACACATTTGTTTCATAATCATAACGTAAACTGCGACTGTCGAGATTGGAGGTTCCAACCGTGCAGAATTTATCGTCAATCATCATTATTTTTGCATGATGAAAACCTTCTTGATAAAGATAAATGTTTGCACCTTTTTTACGTAGTTTATTTGCTGCATATAAAGAGGCGGAGGGAGTGAATGGAATATCCGATCTTAGGGGAATGATTATATCTACTTGTGTTCCATTTTTTATGGCTTTATGAATGGACTTCTTTACCGATCGGGTAGGGAGAAAATAAGGATTGATGATTTGAATTTTCTCTTTTGCTGCTGAAATAGAGATTGAGTAGGCTTTTCTGATTGCTTTGGGAGTAACTCTAGGTTCTCTGTCTACAATAGCCAGATTTACTCTTTCTTCTTTGGGTATCCAAGCCGGGTCAGGGAAGTATTGAGGGCCTCCTATGTGTTGTTTCGTTTGTTTGTTCCATATTTTTAAAAAGATTTGTTGAAGGTATTTTACGGCACTTCCTTCAATGCGAATATGGAAATCGCGCCACTCTCCAATGTCAGGAAGTCCGTTAATATAGTAATCGGCTATATTGATTCCACCGGTATAACCTATTTTCCCATCGATGACTACAATTTTTCTGTGATCCCGATGCATGACGTGATTAATGTATGGAAAACGTATCGGATCAAATTTCACAATTTCAACTCCTGTAGATTGTATTTGTTTCAGGTGTTTTTTCTTGAGTGGGCGGTTGTTTGAGATATTTCCAAAAGCATCAAAAAGAGCCCTAACCTCAACCCCTTCTTTTACTTTTGAGGCTAAAAGCTTAAAGAGTTCCGTTGCGATGGAATCGTTTCGAAAATTAAAATATTCTAAGTGAACGTGATGTTTAGCCTCTTGGATTGCAACAAATAAATCTTCAAACTTTTCTTTTCCTCCCGGTAAAAGTTTTATTTTATTATTTTCTGTGATGGGAATGTTTTGCTCAGCAAAAGCTTGAATAACAATAGAGTCACTCGACTTTTCCGGGGTAAGAGCAAATAATGCAAGTGGAAAAAACAGTATAAAAGCAGCTAAATATCTTCTCAATGTAGTTGAAGTTAAATTCAAAATGCAAAGATATCATTTCCTATCTCTTTAATGAGTCAAGATTTCTCCTTTTATGTAAAAAGTTCTTAAATTCAGTTTGAGTCAAGGATTAAATCTAAACAGTATGTTAGTAAAAGTAAGAAAAAGCACAAGATGACTGTTTTATAGTCTAAAGTAATTAAGGGGTTAATAAGGTCATGAATAAGGTTGAAATAACCCTGAAAAAGTTCTTTCCAATAGGATGTGTAATAGAGAATCAGTCCTATGGCTATTGAGAAAAAGAGAGTAATAGTTATCATTGGAATGATGCTTCTCCGTTTCTTAGGTAAGTTGCGCATCACTTTCCGGGTAAAACCGTTATCTTCAACTTTCTGTTTCTTTTCTTTTAAAAAAGATTGAATTAATTGTTCATCTGTACTCTTCATAACCGTTTTGTTTTAAAAACTTTGCAAGTTTGGCTCTCCCTCTTGAGAGATTCGATTTGATGCTCCCTTCAGGTAGTTGGGTGATTTTTGCTATCTCTTTTATCTGTATGTCTTCCATATAAAACAAAGAAACGCAAATTTTTTCATTTTCATTTAAACTATTCAGAGCTTGATAGATATCCATTGACTCTGTTTGGGTTGTTGAACTTTTTAATGGGATTATCTCATTGGAATCAATGGATAACTCCTGTTTTAGATTTCGTTTATAGTCGTAAAAGGCATTATAACCAATTCTGAATAGCCAAGTCGTAAATTTAGATTGAATTTTGAATTGTTTTAAATGAGTGTAGGCTTTAATGAATGTTTCTTGTGCTAAATCATCGGATAAGGGTTTATTTCCTTCTGTCAGATTCAGAAAGAAACGGCGTAGAGCAGACTGGTGTTTTTCCACCAGCCTGCTAAATGCTTCTACGTCATTGTTTAGAGTGACTTTTAGTATTAGTGTTATGTCACTTAGCTGACTCATTCTGCCGGTTCGTCGTTGGAATCCTCAAAAGAGGAAGAGGGTTCAGTTCCTTTTTGGGGAGAATCTTCTTTTATTGGGGGCTCTTCCGCAGTTTTCTTCTTGGTATAGTAAGCGGCAATCATTTCTCCTAAACCGATGAACATAACCAATAGACCAACACTTCCAATGGCTATGTCTCCAGTAATCAGCCATAAGAAAATAAATAGTCCAATACCTACAAATGTTCTTTTAATTCCTTTATTCATCGTGTCAGATTGTTCTGCTACCTCAATGAATAATTTCTCAGGCAGAGGTTGTCCCGATTCAATTGCTTTTTCAATCAAGGCATATTTTCTGTTACTGTTTTTGTTTCTGAAGTAAAAGATAGCAATAATTATGAGTACCGGACAAAGAGTTCCAAAAATAATGGCAATAATAGGTATGAGTGCATATCCTTTATTTTCTGTTTTCTCCAGAGCTAGCTTTTTTAGCTCTTTATCCAATTTAAGCTGTATTTCTTCTAATTGACCCTTTTCTTCTGCTTCTTGAATGAGAACAGAATCTGATGCTGTTTGATATTCAACCTGTTCTGTTTGGTTAATCTTGTTGGTTGTTTCTTCCTGTGCTAATGTTGTAGCCGGAAAACTGATTGTCAGGGCTAATGCTAGTAGTAAGCTAAAGATTATTTTCTTCATAATGGTAAGTTTTATGTGTTTACATTCTATTCATTAGACGTAATCATCGGTTCGAAAAGTTGCAAGAGGTATTAAATTATTTTCTCTGAAGATGACATTAACTAAAGAATAAGGTAAGATGTGTACTTTGATGTGTTCTGTTTTAGAAGAAGAAAAGGGATTCAAAAGAACATTTTCTCTTTATTTTAAAAGGTCTGGGATCGATGAGGCGTCGGTCCCAGACCGAACCCTGTTCTCTCCCAGACCTTTGGGTGCTCGGTCCCAGACCTTTGAAATCTTTTGCTAAACTGCCTTGTTTTTGAGATTGTATTACAGCTTATGCTTATAAAGCAAAGCTATTGCTTTTTCGTATTGATTCTCTAAAGTTATGTAGTTAAGTTGACTTTGATAGATGATTGAGGCTTCGGTAAAGAACTCAATTAAACTAATTTGTCCTCCATCTAAGGCTTCTTTTAACAGGCCTAAATCTGTGGCTGCCTTAAATTGTTCATCATAGGCTGATAAGCTATCATAAAGAGATAGTGCTTCTTGGTAGGCCTGTTTTAGTTGAACCTCCATTTGTGTTAATTTCACTTCTTTCATAAGCGTGTTATTCAAAACTTCAGCCTTAGCTATCTTTACTTTTTTTCGGTTATTAAATAAAGGAATGGAGAATCCCACGACAATACCATTGAATTGAACTCCCGGTTCAGTGTTTCTTTTATAGCCTAGCTCTAATTTAGGCAGCCAGTTGGAATTATTTACTTTTACTTGTTTTTGATTTGCTTTTATCTCCTCATTCAATGCCAGCAAGCCATAATCTTCTGCAATATAAGTCTGTTTTATTTCTGTAAAAGAGGGAGGCAGGGGAGTTCTGATGAATTCACTATGTAACTCTCCAATGGGAATATTCCCATTTAGAGCCTGAAGTTCTTCTTTTTTATTCTTCCATTCTTTTTCTTTCAGTTGCCATTCTGTATTTGCATTAAGCCGTTCGAGTTTTACCTTGTTGATTTCTAATATATTGGCATCTCCTTTTGATAGGCGCTCCTGATATAGATTATAAAGTTGTTCCGTTTGATTCAGTCGCTCCTTAAGAATCTCTTTTTGTTGTTGAAGAGCTTTTATGTCCAGACAAATTTCTTTGGCTTGTAGAAGAATGTCTTGACGTATGGCATCAGCTTGGTAGTCGTACCCCTTAATTTGCAGATTCTTTACTTTATTTCGACTGAAGTAAAGGGTGGGGAAGTCAAAACTCTGAGAAATAATCAGTTCGCCTATGGTTTTACTGCTTTCTTTTGAGTTCCAAACGTGTCCATAACTGAACTGCGGATCAGGTAAATTGTTTAGGGTTTGCGCTTCTAATTTTTGTGCTTCTATTAAGGCTGTGTTTGCTTTCAGCTCCGTATTGTTTTCTTCAATTTGTTGTAAAATATACTCTATGTTTGTTTGTGCATTACCATTGAGCGAGAAGAAAAGTAGCCCAAGGATGATATATAATTGTTTCATTCTTCTGTTCTCTTTTTATGAATTAATAAATAAACGATAGGAATGATAAACCCATTTAAAAAGGTTGAGGTTAATAATCCGCCTAGTATTACTTTTGCCATCGGACTTTGGATTTCGTTTCCGGGAAGATTTCCTTTTATGGCTAAGGGAACTAATGCCAAAGCCGAGGTCAGGGCAGTCATTAGGATAGGGTTCAAACGATCTAAAGAGCCCTGTATTACACTTTTGTAAACAGATAAGCCCTCTTCCTTTTGTAAGTGATTATAATGGCTGATTAATAAAATGCCATTACGGGTAGCAATACCAA